>NZ_JASJFG010000968.1:0-1090 GCF_030065375.1 Microcystis sp. M49636_WE2
AACCCGCCACCTACTGGAACACAATTGACGCTCACGAATACGATTTTGAGGCTAATGTGAACCCCAGTAAACCCCATCCCCGTTGGTCGCAAGCAACGGAGAAATTTATCGGCAGTAGAAGTGATTTATCTTGGGAAATTATCGAAACTCTGCCCTATAATGGCTACGGTGAATATGTGGCTAGTTTGTATAGTTAATTTTGATGATTATCCGCGTTTTATTCAGTTTAACTAAGTATCTATGGACAATAAAACTCTGTACGAACAAGACTTTTATCTCTGGATTAGAACTACTATTAATCAACTGCAAGCCAGACAGTTTGAGCGGGTAGATTTAGAGAATTTACTGGAGGAATTAGCAAGTATGGGAAGGAGTGAAAAGCGCAAAATCGAAAATCTTTTGATTCAATTACTGGTACATTTGCTGAAACTAACTTACTGGACAGGAGAAAAATCTAGAAATGAGGGTCACTGGAAGGGAGAAATTCTCAACTTTCGCCGACAAATAATCGAAGAAATTAAAGATAGCCCTAGTTTGAAACCCTATATTCTGGAAATCTTTGAGGAATGCTATCAATTTGCTAGAAAAGAGGCTCAAGTTAGAACTCAATTACCCCTTGATACTTTCCCCCCTATTCCCATTGGTTCCCTTGAACAAATTCTCGATGAAGATTGGTTTCCCACTAATAACCACGAGTAATATATAGAGGTAAATTATGGATAATAAAACCCAGTACGAAGAAGACTTTTATCTCTGGATTAGAACTACTATTAATCAACTGCAAGCCAGACAGTTTGAGCGGGTAGATTTAGAGAATTTACTAGAGGAATTAGCAAGTATGGGAAGGAGTGAAAAGCGCACAATCAAAAGTCTGTTAACCCGATTATTAGAACATTTACTTAAACTCAAATATTGGGGAGCAGAAAGAGAGAGAAACGAAGGTCACTGCAAGGGAGAGATTAGAACTTTTCGTCTCGATATATTAGATGAACTTAAAGATAGTCCTAGTCTGAAACCTTATCTTTTGGAAATTTTTGATGAATGTTATCTTTCAGCCCGAAAAAATGCCAGTGACCGCTCTCAATTACCC
>NZ_JASJFG010000106.1:0-13329 GCF_030065375.1 Microcystis sp. M49636_WE2
AGGGTTAACAAAAGTTCGCAGGGCGATATTGAGGATATCATCGGAGCCATTACCCGCGATTATCTGATCGGCTGCTATGCCGTATAATTCCGCCGCCGTTTGCCGTAACTCTTTGGAGATAGGATCGGGATAGAGTCGGACTTTCTCTAATTGCTCTGGCAGGTGGGCAAAAATTTCCGCCGGTGGGGGATAGGGATTCTCATTGGTGTTAAGTTTGGTAAATCCCGCAGTTTGGGGCTGTTCTCCCGGAGTGTAAGCGGGGGTTTGACGAACACAATCGCGTGTAGGTAGCATGAACTCTCTGGGGCGGCAATTTCTAGCAAGCTTTCTATTGTAACAAATCCTCGCCGATGATCGGGGGTTGAATCGATGTCAACCCCTACTGGTAAAACTAATTAGGGTTGGCTGAATAAATCTAAAAACCTTGTTGGATAATATCTTTAGGCTTTTTTGAAATCAAAAAGTGCCAGCGATTGGAGTGATTGGGGGGAAAATTCAGGTACTTTTTCCCTAAAAATTAGATAATTGACTCCCTGAAAATGGGTAAAACCCCACACCCCACACCCCACACCCTGCCACCACCGAAAAACTTTTCAGCAAACCCTAATTAAGGTTCTACCCAACGGCCATCGGCTTTAATTAAATTAATCAACTCGCTGACACCTTCACTCTCGGGGACCCGTTTAATTTCCTCGCGACCGCGATAAAGGGAGATATAACCGGCCTGTTTCCCCACATAACCATAGTCTGCGTCGGCCATTTCTCCCGGTCCATTGACAATACAACCCATAACGGCGATATCGAGTCCGGTGAGGTGTTGAGTCGCTGCGCGCACTTGCTGCAGGACATCTTCTAAATTAAAAAGAGTGCGACCACAGGAAGGACAGGCAACGTATTCGACCATAGTTTTCCGCAGTCCCAGGGCCTGGAGAATGCTGTAACAGACGGGAATTTCCTTTTCGGGAGCTTCCGTCAGAGAAACGCGAATCGTATCACCAATACCGTCTGCTAAGAGAGTGGCAATCCCGGCAGTGGATTTAATTCGTCCGTATTCCCCATCTCCTGCCTCAGTAACCCCCAAATGTAGGGGATAATCCATACCTAACTCGTCCATGCGCTTAACCATGAGACGATAGGCGGCCACCATCACCGGCACGCGGGAAGCTTTCAGGGAAACCACCAGATTGCGAAAATCGAGGGATTCGCAGATGCGGATAAATTCTAAAGCCGACTGTACCATTCCTTCGGGGGTGTCGCCGTAGGTAAAGAGCATTCTTTCGGCCAGAGAACCGTGGTTAACGCCGATTCGCATCGCTTTACCTTGATCTCGCAGAGAAATCACTAAAGGTTTCAGGGTTTCGGCAATTTTTTCGCCAATTTCATCAAATTCTGCTTGACTGTACTCGCTGCGGTCGGCTTTCGGTTTCTCGAAAACGTACAAACCGGGGTTAATCCGCACTTTATCGACGTGCTTGGCCACTTCTAGGGCGATTTTCATGCCGTTGTGATGTACATCGGCTACTAACGGCACGGGTTGATAGGTGGCGAGCAGTTTTTCCCTAATTTTAGCTAAAGCGGTGGCGTGGGACAGACTCGGCACGGTGACGCGGACAATTTCACAGCCGATTTCATGGAGGCGACGGATACCGGCCACGGAACCATCTATATCAAGGGTATCCTCGTTAATCATCGACTGCACGACCACGGGATGACCACCACCGATGGTAACGCTACCTACCCGGACGGGACGGGTTTTGCGTCGGTGAATCGTGGTGTCAAATTCGGAGGCAGTTGTGGGGGGGTTGAGCGTCGATTCCAAGGTTTGCATAGGACTATGACCAACAATCACTCTCCCTATTCTCTCAAAGAACAGGAACAGATTCTAGCCACTCTAATAAAATTGGGTTAAAACGGTCAGGACATTCATCCTGTAAACAATGACCGGCCCGGTCAAATTCTACATATTTAATCCTAGGATTAAGGGAGACAAAACCCTGCGCTAACTGGACGGGAACCATGCGATCTTGCTTGCCCCAACACAATAAAATCGGGATTTCTAAGCGTGGTAAAATTAACTTTGCTGGTGGACAATATTCGGGATGATTGACAGCTTGTGCTAGGGAAATAAAGGCCTCCGCTGCCCCCTCATCTAGGGTTGGGGCGGCGATAATTTGTACTAATTCCTCGCTGACTGCTTTCTTGTCTTCGTAGGCGATTCCTGTCCATTTTTTCAAGACTTGCGGACGACGCAGATAGTAAAAAATCGGTTTTAATAGCCAAGGAGAAGTGAAAAAGTTTTCGATGGGAGTGACGATATTTAATAACCAATCGGCGATCATTTCCCGCCGACGGCTGACATCGGGTAAACTGAGCATAACTAATCCGGCTACCATTTCCGGGTATTTACCCCCTAGGGCCATACTAACTAAAGAACCGATCGAATTTCCCACTAATACCACCGGTCTATTGATAAAAGTTTGCCAGAAATCGTGTATTTGTTCCACCCAGAGATTAACGGTATAGGGAACCTGCACTTTGCGCGAACCACCAAAACCTAATAAATCTACCGCGTAAACTCGATGATTTTGGCTGAGAATAGGAATATTATGGCGCCAATGTTCGATCGCCGCTCCAAATCCATGCAGTAAAATTAAAGGGGGATTATCGACATCTTGGGGGTTTTTTGCCGGCATAAAACTATAACGAATTTGCCAACCGCGCCACACCCAATCCCGTTGATAACCGATGCGTTCTGTCCAAGCTGGTGAAGTTGTCACTTAAGTCAAACAATTAAGAGGGTTTCAGGAAATATCACTCTAAGTAGGTAGGAGTTAAAAATTATCAGATGCCCCCCTTATTAAGGGGGGACTAAGGGGGGATCGGCACCCCCCTTATCAAGGGGGGAAGGGGGGATCGAACCTAAAATCCATTTTTAATTTAATTATAACCAGCTACTTAGTTTTATCATACTGGTTTCCCCCTGCCTAACCTGCGGCCGAATAACATTTTTGTACTACTTTTCCCAAATATATTTAAATCTAGGGTTGATCTAGCCTATGCTAAAAAGAGGGGGATTAAAATCGCTCCTAGACTTTAATTGAAAATTTAGGATACTGCACAGATGGGCAATCTATTTGATGATGTCAGTCGCTTTCTTGAAACCCAACTGGAAGAATTTCTCAGAAGTCATCCCCAATTAGAATTACAGGCGCTGGTAGAACAACTGCGCGAACAGGAGCGCGATACTGCTAAACTGATTACCGCCCTAGAAAATGAGCGTCAACGTCTCGAACAGCAAATTTTGGCCACTGCCCAAGATATCCAAACTTGGCACGCTAGAATTGATAAGGCTAAGGCCGCTGGACGGCAGGACTTGCTTAAGGCTGCTAGTGAACGCGAGGCGGCCCTCTTCCGTCAGGGTAATCAACTTTGGGGACGGATGGAAGGGGTGAAAAAACGTCTGACTCAATCCCAAGAGTTACTGCAACAAGTCCAACAACGTCGTCAAGAAGTGCAAATTAAAGCCGAAAAAGCCCCTAAAAATCAGTCCCCTGACTGGGAAACCACTTTTTGGGATCAACCCCAAGAATCGGACTATCAGCGCTCAAACTACGATAATCTCGATCTAAAATTTAAAGAATGGGAAATGGAAGAAGAATTGAAAAAATTAAAGCGAGAAATGGGACGATAATTTTTCAGTGAGCAGTAAACTGATAACTCACATCTGATAACTGATCACTGATAACTGAAATCCCCAACACCTAAAAATTTCCCAGAATTGTTCCTCTTAGAAAACGATGGCATCTCAAGCACAAAATCCTGAAAATCAACCCTCCTCTACCCTCGAAGAAATCCGGGCCGCTCGTTTAGAAAAAGTGGCAGGATTGCAAAAAGCTGGCTTAAATCCCTACGCTTATCAGTGGAAATCTACCGCTCACGCTCAACAATTACAAGAGCAGTACGCTGACTTAGCACCGGGGGAAGAAATTAGCACCGAAGTGGCCATTGCTGGTCGGATTATTGCCCGAAGAATTATGGGTAAACTAGCCTTTTTTAACCTGCAAGATGAAACGGGAACGATTCAATTATACCTCGATAAAAAACGCATTAGTGAAACCATGGCCGCCGTGCCGAATGCCTTTAACACGGTGATTAAACTAACCGATACGGGCGATATTTTAGGGGCAAAAGGCACAATTAAACGCACAGAACGCGGAGAATTATCTATCTATGTAAACCAGTACGAAATTCTCACCAAATCCCTCTTACCTCTCCCGGATAAATGGCACGGTTTAACCGATGTAGAAAAGCGTTATCGACAAAGATATGTGGATTTAATTGTTAATCCCGAAGTGCGACAAACTTTTCGCCGTCGCGCCCAAATTACCGCTGCCATTCGCAGATATTTAGACCAAGAAGGTTTTATTGAAATTGAAACTCCCGTGCTACAAAGTGAAGCGGGAGGAGCCGATGCTAGACCGTTTATCACCTATCATAATACGCTGGAGATGGAGTTATATCTCCGCATTGCCACCGAATTACATCTAAAAAGATTGATAGTCGGGGGTTTTGAAAAAGTCTTCGAGTTAGGCAGAATTTTTCGCAATGAAGGGGTTTCTACTAAACATAACCCCGAGTTTACTTCCATCGAAATCTATCAGGCCTACGCCGATTATTATGACATGATGGAGTTAACCGAAAACATTATTGTTAATGCCGCACAAGATGTTTTAGGTACGCTGAAAATTACCTATCAAGACACGGAAATTGACCTAACTCCTCCTTGGCGACGAGTGACTATGCACGAATTAGTCCAAGAAATAACCGGGGTTGACTTGAATAGTTTTGAGGATTTCGAGTCGGCTCGTATTGCCGCAGAAAATGCCGGCATTGGCGTTCCAGAGGACTGTAAAACCATCGGTAAGCTCCTAAATGAAGCTTTTGAACAAAAAGTCGAAGAAACCCTAATACAGCCCACTTTTGTGCTAGATTTTCCCGTGGAAATTTCCCCTTTAGCTAAACCCCATCGCTCAAAAACTGACCTCGTAGAAAGATTTGAATTATATGTGGTTGGACGGGAATTAGCTAATAGTTTTTCTGAGTTAACCGATCCCATCGATCAACGGCAAAGATTGGAAGCACAGGCACTCAAAAAAGCGTCTGGAGATTTGGAAGCGCAGGGAGTTGATGAGGACTTTTTAACCGCTTTAGAATACGGAATGCCCCCCACGGGAGGCTTAGGAATTGGCATCGATCGCCTGATCATGTTATTAACCGATTCTGCCAGTATTCGCGATGTGATTGCTTTCCCCTTATTAAAAAGTCAAAGTACAGCGATTAAATCTTTTGACTACGATGAGGAAAAAAAAATTCTGAAAGTGGAATTTAATCACGGTGGTATCTATCTTTATCATGATCTACCTTTGGCAGTATATAAAGATTTTCAGTCCGCACCATCGAAAGGACAGTTTTTTGTCGGACAAATTCGCGATAAATACAGTTTTGACAAGGAATTGTAAAAGTTACTGTCACTTCAGTTAAGTAGATAGGTGTTAAAAGTTGTCAGACACCCCCCTGATCAAGGGGGCAGGGTAGGGTTGATTCATGAATCAACCCTACTATGAATCAACCCTAGGGGCAGTGGGGATCAGAGGCAAAATCCATCTTCAATTTAATTATAACTACTTCAGTTATCAGTTATCAGTTATCAGTTATCAGTCATAATTCATGATCCCTTTTTACCTTTGACTTCCTGCCAAGTGTTACCGACTCCCTGTAAAACCCCGCGAACTACTAAACCAATACCGCGACCGATAACTTGGATAAGGATATAGACTACTCCCTTACCCACCACCCGAAAAAAAGCGCGTAAACGAGGAGATAAAGAGTCTCTTAATTCTAAGGCGATCGAAACTAACCAGGGTATGCCTGTTAAACTGTTTAATTCTTCCTGTCGGGGGGAATAAATGGCTAAAGATTTGATTTGTCCCTCGCTATAGTGAAATAATTGATATTGACTTTCAAAGATATCTTTAGGTTCTTGCCAATATTGTTGCCGTCGGTATTTCCAAGATAATTCATTGCGGATTTTAGCTAATTTTCTGGCGATGAGAAATTCTGAACGGTAAAGTTTTTGTTTGATTCTTTCCGATTCCGAGAAGTTATTGAGAATAATTACTGTCACTGCATTGGCAAGATTATGAATGAGATTTTGCAGCAGAATTTCGGCTCTGGCGATAGTTTCAGGAGCATTAGCCCGGTATTCTACCCCGTCAATATTTAAACTATTTTCGTACAATAAATAGGAAAATAAGTCAAGAGTAAAAGGAATTTTATTGAGGATTTCTGTTTGAATTGCCTCTCTTTCTTCCAGAATAATTTCGTTAAGTCTGCCTTTACTAATTTCGTCAGAAATTGAGGCATTAATTTCTAAAAATTTACGCGTAACTTTCTCCCAGATATCGTAAATAATCAGATTTAAACGACTGGTTAATTCCCCGCTGCTAATCTGTAAATATCTCATTTCATCGACATTTTTGCGAATTTCATCGAGAACTAAATACAATAATTCCCGTTGCCGATTATCCTGTAAAACATCGATTTCAAAACTAATCTTGGTTCTATTAATTAAAGGGGAGCGAATGACCGCTAAAGTGGACTCAAAAACTGCCGAAACACAGAGGGGACGCTCGCGGCTTAAAATTGGTAATTCCCGATCGATATTGTTAATTATTACCGGGGGTGTGACTGAAGCTGAATTGTAATAGCTCCCTTCCAGGGGAATTAGTTTTCTCACTAGCCATAGGGCTGCTAAAAGTTCTCGTTTTCTCCCCTGCCAATAAAAGCGATCAAAGCCGGATAAAGACTGTTGATTGAGATGGAGATCAATTAAATGTAATTCACTTTCGATGCGATTTAATCCCGTTCTTCCGGCAGCGATTAACCAATGGCTAGGGGCTAAACTTGGACGAGTAGCAATGGTGAGAGCAGAAGGGGCAACATCCGGGGATTCATCTCGGGAAATTTGCCCTAAAATAGTGATAAATTGCTCTAGGTTTGTGCCTTTGGGAATATAACCGGCGATGCCTAATTCTCTGGCGATTAGTTGCTGTCTGGAATCGAGAGGAAAGGTTAATAAAACAATTTTACTTTCGGGATAGCGAGAGTGGAGAATTTCACAGTAGGACCAATCAAAGAGAGGATCGATAATAATAATTTCGGGGGAGGGATTCAGAGTCAAAGCGAAAATTGTTTCTAAATCCCCTTCGGTGACGATACTAATATTTTCTATCCGCGACAAGGCCTGCACCAGACCCAAGCGGAAAATCGGGTCATTATCGATGATAATTAAGGTGAGAGGGCGATCGATCACAAGAGTTGCAGCCTGTCAACGGATACTATTCACAGGGCTAATTATACAGTTATCTGGCTCATTTGTTTTGTTTATAGCCATAGAAATCGATGCGATAATCGGTAATTTTTACCCCCGTCGATGCCTCAATCTGTTTAATTAATTCCGGGGGAAGTTGGATATGCACATCGATGATTTCTTGACTGTCCAGACAATTGACGTGACTGTGGGAATCGCTGATGTTGCCGTAGAGTCTGCCGTCCCAGCGTTCCACAGATTCGATAATGCCTTGACCCGATAGGGCTTCTAGGTTTTGGTACACTGAGGTATGACCGATGTTCTTTCCTTGCAGATTGAGACGATCATAAATTTCTCTCGCTGATAGGTGTTCCTGCGCTTGCCACAGCAATTCTAAAATATAGCGACGCTGACGACTAACCCGCATTCCTAAAGTTTGACACCTTTCGATCGCATCTTCTAAACACCGGATCGGTTTTTGTTTTACCTCCAAATTGTCCATAGTTGTATCCGTTGACCTCCGCCCTAATACATAGTCATTACCAGTTTAGCTTAGTCTTTCGATCGGTGTCCACATTGCGCCAGTTTTCAGCCCCTCTTCAAACTGAGATAAAAAATCAGCAGCGCCAGATTTGAGTAGATTTGCGAGCGAATGAGTGGAAAGAACCACTCCAGACACAAAGGACACAAAGATCGATCGCTACTATATAAATTGAACTTAGGGACTTGCGTGGGAATAATATCCCAGCCAGAAAATCACTCTGTAGAAGAATCAGACCAGCCAGATGGCATATTATCAAAGCGCAAGTCCCTTAGCTGCGGGGGTTCTCGAAGGCTCTCCCCCTACTTAGGGTGATCAGCAAACCTGAGCGCTCGGAGGGCGCAAGCATTGCGCCCCTACAGTAACGGATTTTGTCCACAATGTAGGGGCGAACTGCGTTCGCCCAAAAGGTACATTATCAAAGCGCAAGTCCCTTATCACACAAAGAATAAGAGAACCAACCATTTGCTTATTTCTATAAATAGGATTGAATATTTCTATACAAATCTTCTTGAAAAATATTTTGACCGATTGTACAGTTGGGCTGTAATTTAATTTATTTTTAGGGCCATGGCCACCAAATCGCCAAAATTATTCGAGTCATTGCGGTCATAGACCGCAATGACTGTCACTACTGTTGGCCTCACCCTAGCCGCTGCTTCTGGTGCTAGTGCCGCAACAGTGTTTGGTTTCCAAACTCCCTACGCTCCCATTAACTGGACATTTGCCAATAGTAATGCCGACGGGTTCGTCAATACCGGCGGCGCTCCCGCGTCCATTAGCCTGACTGGGGGGAACAATGATTCTGTCATTTCTGGAACCACAAACTACACCACCACTGCGGCTGCGGCTGGGACGGTGACGTTTAATTGGAACTATTCGACTAATGATAGTGATGGGCCTTTTTCCGATCCCTTCGGATATCTGCTCAACGGCAGCTTCACCCAAGTAACTAATGATGAGGGAGATGTTGTCCAAAACGGGACATCGACGTTTAACGTCCTAGCTGGCGACAGCTTTGGTTTCCGTATTTCCACTAACGATAACATCTCCGGACGGGGTAGTGTGACGATTTCTAACTTTTCTGCCCCCGGACCGATGGCACCGCCACCGACATCTGTTCCCGAACCGTCAACTGTGCTGAGTTTGCTGGTACTAGGAGGCTTAGGCGCTGGACTGAAGTACCTTAATCGCAATTGATGTCCTAAAAAACAGGGGACTAGGAGTTGACCTCTCCTCCTAGTTCCCAACTTGATTAGCTGTTGACTGTCTATGAGCGCCGGAGTTTGGAGCGGGGAGAGTTACACAATTCTGGCTTTAAGTCAATAGCCTTTACAAAACTTCAAAAATTGCAACATAAAAAAATTTCATCACTGGCGGCTTTTTTTGGGCAAGAGAATCGATATAGTCCCCTGATTGCCTTGGTTTTCCGTTGATTTAACGTTTAATGCTTAAACTAAGCCCACAGCATACCACGATCATACCATATTAATAAATGTAGGCAACCCAGATTTACAGCCAAATTTTGGCAAATTCTGGGAAAATCAAAATGTTGTAACTTGCTTGTTACACTTGACTAATCGCCCCAAATATTTAAATATTTTAATTATTTACCTTAAATTTATAATTTTTACTTATTCTTGAAGGCTGATTAACTAGGGTTGGGAAAAAAAGCTTGTAAGCTCTATTTAAAGTCAGTCGAGTCGCTTAGTATCGGGAGACAGATGTGACTTGTATAGCTTCCCAGTTTTTGAGATTTGAAGACTTTTTAGAAGCATTTTGAAAGCGTCTTAGCTGATGGATTAAATATGAATTATCAGCCATAGAAATCTTCATCAAGAATCTGTTCTAAGGAAAAAGGGCAGTCTAAGGGATATGCTTCCTCTGGAGGAATCGCAATTCCAAAGTCAGCCAATTTACTTTCCTTGATGGCAATTTTGCGACCTTTAGGATAGGTTTTATCGATGGCGATTGCTAAATGAGATTTCAAAGAAGGGGTGTTTTCTAGTAAGGCGATAACTCGTTCCCTGTGTTCGACAATGGAGCTATACCAGCTAGATTTCATGCTTTCAGGGGCGGAGGATTGTACTTTTAGTTTCAGTAAATGAGCCAGCAAAATCATTAAATTTCCTTCCAAGGCATTTTTATCTGATTTACCCAATTCTTTCAACTCCTCAACCAAATGAGATACATCTAATGCCTGAAAATCTCCTTGTTCTAACTGACCTATTGTTGTTATCAGCCATAATTGAAAATCTTGTTCATAGAGTTCTGATTTAGTTATCATGATGGCTTCGATAATAGTTAATATAGATTGAATTATACTCTATTTTGCAGATTTCGGATGTTGCAATCGGTAAATGTTAAGTTTTACTACAGGATTTAACATCTGCGCCTATGCCCTATTCCCTTATCCTTAGGATAAGCGGTTAAAATACATCTTAGCTTAAGGACTAGAGAATATTATGAGACTAGAAAGAGAAGATTTTGATTGGGCGGTACAACAAAACCTAATTACTGCCAGCCAAGCTGAAAATTTATGGACGGCTTTTTTATCCCGTTATCCCCAAGAAGATGAAGTTAATCGCCCTCGCTTTAATTTTGCTAATGTGGCCTATTATTTTGGGGCATTAATTGTTATCTCTGCCCTGGGGTGGTTTATGAACGAAGCTTGGGAGAGTTTCGGTGGTGCAGGACTATTTTTTATCGCCCTGTTTTATGCAGTTTGTTTTATTTTGACTGGAAAAAATCTCTATTTTCAGCAAAATCTCAAAATCCCCGGCGGTCTTTTATTTACCATGGCAGTGGCAATGACTCCCTTAGCAATCTATGGTTTACAACGCTGGACAGGATACTGGCAAGCCGGATATCCTGGCATCTATCGAGATTTCCATACATGGATTAAAGGCAGTTGGTTTTTAATGGAATTAGGCACGATTATCGCGGGATTAATAACTTTGCGATTTGTTAAATTTCCCTTCTTAACTGCACCCATTGCCTTTAGTCTGTGGTATATGTCAATGGACTTAACTCCTTTACTATTTGGAGAGAACGAATATACATGGAGACTGCGACTGTGGGTATCCTTTTGGTTTGGAATTGCCTGTTTAATAACTGCCTATTTAATTGATGTACGTCAGCGCCGTAGTCGGGGTGATTTTGCTTTTTGGCTGTACCTATTTGGATTGATTATGTTTTGGTTTAGTCTATCTCTCCTCATCGATGATAATGAAGCGCAACGATTTTTGTACTGTCTAATTAACTTGGGATTGATGTTATTATCCGTCCTGCTAAAAAGAAGATTATTTGTGGTTTTTGGAGGTATCGGAGTATTTGCCTATCTTTCCTATCTCTCCTATCGTCTCTTTGCCGATTCAATTTTCTTTCCCTTTGCCCTAACCGTCCTAGGACTTGGTATTATCTATATGGGAGTTTTGTATCAGCGTCATTACCAAACCATGGCTAGATTTCTTGAAAGTTATATCCCTCTCGAATGGCGCAATTTATTCCCCAAAGATCGATAATTGGGAGAAATGGGGATATGGGGAGATAGGGGAGATTCAACTAAAAAACCCCAAAACCCCAAAACCCCAAAACCCAACACCATCTTTTTTACTTTTATGAAAATACTTATCGTTGATGATGAAAAAGAATTAACCGAACCCTTAGAACAAATTCTTGCTCAAGAAGGCTATGAAGTTGATATTGCTGATAATGGTCGGACGGGTTTAGAATTGGCACAAGAGAATAATTATGACCTCTTAATTCTCGATTGGATGTTACCCCAGCAATCCGGATTACAAATCTGTCAATATTTACGCAATCAAGGGGACACCACTCCCGTTTTGTTTCTAACCGCTAAGGATACCATCGATGATCGAGTGGCGGGATTAGATGCCGGTGCTGATGATTATTTAGTCAAACCCTTTCAACTGCGAGAATTATTAGCGAGAGTCCGCGCTTTATTGCGTCGTTCTCCCAATTTTGAAGCTAGTAATAGCAGTAAATTAAAATCTGCTGATTTAGAACTCGATAGCGAAAATCAAGTGGCCTATCGTCACGGTCGCACGATCAGTTTATCAGCAAAAGAAGTACAATTATTAACTTTATTTATGACCCATCCGGGGCAACTTCTCACCCATGAACAAATTTATCAGCATCTCTGGTCAGAAGGAGAGCAACCTAATAGTAATGTGGTTCCTGCCCTGATGCGTTTGCTGCGTCGTAAAATCGAAGCACCTGGAGAAACGCCTCTAATTAATACTGTCTATGGTAAAGGCTACCGTTTCGGGGAAAATTAGGGAATGGTGAAAGATAATAAGAATAAGTAACTGGTTATAATTAAATTAAAAATGGATTTTAGGTTCGATCCCCCCTGCCCCCCTTAATAAGGGGGGTGCCGATAGGCGGGGGGATCCCCCCTTAATAAGGGGGGTGCCGATAGGCGGGGGGATCCCCCCTTAATAAGGGGGGTGCCGATAGGCGGGGGGATCCCCCCTGCCCCCCTTAATAAGGGGGGTGCCGATAGGCGGGGGGATCCCCCCTTAATAAGGGGGGTGTCTGATAATTTTTAACGCCTACCTACTTAGCAACTGATTACTGATTACTGATATATGTTATCCTGCCTACAAATTGAAAATTTTACCCTCATCGATCGCTTAGAATTAACTTTCGGGAACGGATTAAATGTACTGACCGGTGAGACGGGGGCAGGAAAATCAATTATATTAGATGCGATCGATATTGTTCTCGGTGGTAAAGTCAATCATCGCGTCATCCGTCAGGGAAGCCAACAATCAACCCTAGAAGCGACTTTTTCTCTGACTCCAGAATTAATTGCTTGGCTAGAAAGTCAGGAAATTGACCCATTAGAGGATAATAGTCTGACCATCAGCCGGGAATTAGTGATTACTAATAATTCCTTGCGTTCTCGTTCTCGGATTAACGGAGTCGTCGCTAATCGCCAACAAATGGCGCAAATAAGAGATTTTTTGGTAGAAATCACCGCCCAAGGTCAAACAGTTCAGTTAATGGACGCTAATCGACAGAGGGAATTATTAGATCTCTACGGGGGTGAATCGCTGCTGCGGCAGCGGGAAAAAGTAGCCACAGCCTACGTTAACTGGCAAGAAAGCAAGAATATTTTAAATAATAGGTTGCAATCGGAACAAAATCGCCTACAGAGATTAGATTTATTGGAATATCAACTAAAAGAACTAGAATCAGCTAATTTAACTGACGCTGACGAGTTGGAACAGTTAGAACAGGAAAGAAACCGACTCTCCCACGGTGTCGATTTACAAAATTCCAGCTATCAAGTCTATCAACTACTCTACCAAAACGATCGCGATCAACCGGCCGTCGCTGATTTGTTAGGAAAAGCTGAAAATATCTTGACAAATATGATGGTTTATGATAC
>NZ_JASJFG010000184.1:0-4779 GCF_030065375.1 Microcystis sp. M49636_WE2
TACACAGCCCAAAGTGCGCCGCAATAGCGACTCTTGTTCGGGTGTTGGGTAAAATCGGTAAGAATAGGCTTTTTCCATGTCTCACATTTTAGCATATATCGTGTAAATGCGCTAGTATTTAACAGTAAAGCCAACCTAGAACGGCGGGGTTTCAGACGCAAATTTTCGATGAAGTTATACAACAATATAGGTGAGTTTGTCCGGGCGATCGATAAAGAATCTTAATATATTTTTCAGGCCCGATCAAGTCATGTCAGGGGTGATGTGAGCTAGGGGCGGTTTTCTGGGTGAGCAAGGGAGAATAACCCTTGCTATTGCCGATTTTAACCGTTACGTTGACAGTGACCGGAGCTGCTCACCCTAGCTTTAAATTTCGCCGCGAATGTCTTCGACGATGCCATCTCTAAGGACGAGTTCTACATTCATTTTTGCTACTAAGTTATCGCCTTTTTCGACGCGGAAAAAGCTTTCTAGTTGTGCTTGGGCGACTTCTTGATTGAGTTCCAAGAGTTGTACCTGTTGCAGTTGTTGCAGATACTGGTTTTTTTGTTCGAGAAACTCACTTTTCTGTTGATTGACTTGGATTTGAATATTATCAATCTGTTGGGCAGCCGCGGGGGGTAAGGGGATCAGACTCTGACGCTGAATTTCGGCGATCGCTCTTTGTCCTTGGGTTTCTAATTGTTGAATTTGTGCGTCAATTTGAGCCATTTGTGCTTGTAATTGCTGTTGTGCTTCTTCTTTCCAGCGCGGAGTCACGATGACTTTAATTGTCACCGGGCGCTTCAGTAATAAACTGGTTTGTGCGTCATCCATGATTTGCTTATCCTAAAAAGGTCTTTTTGTCAAGGGGTTAGGGAATATTTGCCGGAAATATTTACTTGGCAAACATCTCGTTAATCATATCGCGATAGCGTTGCGTTACTACCGGTCGTTTAATCTTTAAAGTTTGGGTCATCATGCCGTTTTCTAGGGAAAAAGGCTCTAAAATTAACTCAAAGGTTTTAATCTGGTCATCGGTACGATAACCGGGCCGATTTCTTACCTCGCGCTTTAATTCTTGTTGGTAGAGAGCTAAGACTTTTTTGCTGTAGAGATCGCTAGAAAGAATCGTGGAGCGATCGCTGTGAGCATCGGGTAAATTTAAGGATATTTTCTGTTCTTGGGCCCAATTGGCCAGTATATCAAGATTAGGCACGATCAAAGCCCCCAAAGCTTTTTGATCCTGTCCCACTAGCATGATTTGGGAGATAAAGGGACTGCGTAAACAAGCATCTTCAATCGGTTGCGGTTCGATATTTTCACCATTGCTCAAAACAATTGTATCTTTGGCCCGTCCGGTTAAAACTAAATCCCCGGCAGCGGTTAACCAACCAATATCACCGCTATCAAACCAACCATCGGGAGAAATCGCTTTTTCGGTTGCTTCGGGTTTTTTATAGTATCCCTGCATCACCTGCGGACCGCGAATCAAGACTAAACCGTGTTTTTCTGTCGGTAAGACTTCTTTGCTGTGTAAATCGACAATACAGATTTCTGTCTGAAAAACGGGACGACCGGCAGACCCGCGCAGGTTATGATCGATACGACGGACGGTAGCGACTGGAGAAGTTTCTGTCAGTCCATAACCAACTAAAATCGGGATTCCCGCAATCTCATAGAAAGTATCTAGATGTCTAGCTAAGGAACCACCGCCACTAACCAAGATTTTAACTTTATTTCCCACTGCTTGGCGAATTTTGCCATAAACTAGCTTATCACCGATGGCATGGAGGGGATAGAGTAAGAGGGATTGAATTCTTGCTTTCAGTCTTTCGATCCCGGAAGCGTGAAGATGATCTAGACTGAGATTATCAGCGATACGTTTAGCAATAACGTACTTTTCCGACTTTTCTAGCAAAAATCGCACTAATTTCTGTTTTGTGGCCGATTGTTCGCTAAATTGTTTTTGGATACCCTCGTAAAGAGATTCCCAAAGACGGGGAACTCCCACCATTAATTGGGGACTAAATTGCTTTAAATCCTGCTTAAAAGTGCGAATACTGGTGTAAATCTGGGTGCAACCTTGAGCTAGACTGAAATACTCACAACTGCGCTCGTAGGAATGCCATGAAGGTAGTATACTTAAAACTCGATCGCCGGGATCCGGTTGAAAGATAGCGTTTAAGTTGCGTACCTGATGCAGGAGATTACCGTGACTTAACATCACCCCTTTTGGTTGTCCCGTCGTTCCCGATGTGTAGATGAGGGTAGCCAGATCATTTTCGCTCTTGGTGATGGGTTTAAGGGTGTTCTCAGCCCCGATCGCCATTAGTTGCTTGAAATTTAAGGTCTGCACGGAAATCGCCCCAGTAGCGGGGTCTTCGTCGGTGAGCAGCACGATTAATTTTAGGGGCAATTCAGGGATTTTCGCCAGCAATTTGCCTAAAGTTTTGTTATTTTCCACAATCAGCGTCTGACTGTCACTATCAGCGAGAATATAGGCTAATTCCTCTGCATCTGCTTGAGCAGATCGTACCGCATTGGCGGCCCCGGCTGCCATGGAACCTTGGTCGGCAATAAACCACCGGGGACTATTATCGGCAAATAAAGCGACATTTTCGGTTTCTGTGACTCCTAATGCTTGCAAAGCGGCGGCAAATTGCTGAATTTGTTGATAAAGTTCCCGATAGGTGATAATTACTTCCGGTTTACTGTGGGGATCGTGCAGGGCGATAATATTGGGGAAACGCTGGGCAACTATTGACCAAACTTCGGGTAAAGATTGAATATTTGAATAGTCAATTAGGGTTGTCATAGCAGTAGTTATAGAGAGTTACAAGGGTAATAGCATATAGATTAACCATTCTAGGCTCTTTTTGCTGGTTCTCCTAGACAGTATTTGAACAGGTATGTTTGCTAGTCAGCTATACCTTGTCTTCTCTTTATCTTGACTGGAAGAAATCCATCGGTTAATAATTAATAATATATCTCTCACTATTAGATTAACTCATGCAAGCAGATAGTTTAATTTTACAATTGCCGCAAGTGGAACTGAAAAAACGAGATAACTTACCTCGTCTAGCTGGGATATATTATGTTATTGATGAGAATAATTTAGTCTGGTATATAGGACAGGCTAAAGATCTCTATTCTCGCTGGCAAGGCAAATCTCATCATCGTTTAGTTCAGCTATCATCACAAAAAAAGAAGCATTTTCGTATTTATTATAAATTAGTGAATACCAGTGATTTAGATAGTCTAGAAGCAGGAGAAATTGCTCAATATAATCCTCACTTAAATCAAAGTCCCGTCAAGCGTAAAAAGGTAAATCCGACGGAAACATTATTACGAGAGACCATAGTTAAATTATCTGATTATTTAGTGATTTTAGGAATTGAGCCGCCAAGAAAACTAGATACAGAATTATACAGTAGTTGTCAGAAATATCGACAGGAATGGTGGGTGCAAAAACAAATTCTTAATCTCGAAACAATTCATCTAGGTATCAATCTTGATAAACTCAATCAAGTTAGTGATAACTACGAAGCTGTCGAAGGGATTTTAAATAGTGCCTTTGCTTCGAGAAAAGCTTATGCTAATAAATGGCAATTCCCGCCGCAGATCAAGAGATATAATCCTTATCATGCTACCAGATTATTAGTCAATGGCTATTCAATAGAAGTCTCAGCATTAATTAATTGTAATCCCTTATTTTTTAATGATACTTTTTACTCCACCTTAGCGACAGAAGATATTAATGTATTGCCCGAAAAAAATCTAATCTCCTTGCGAGAAACTGGACTAAAAACTTATCTAGGTTTATTTTTGGGAAATCCCAACAACTTCAGTCAAGACAACCCTAGTCGTCAGATTTTACAAAGAATACAGTCTTATCAAAGTGATCCGATTAGGTTAGTTTTTAACGAAAAAATAAATTATCCAGAACTTCGTAATCATGTACTGAAAATTAAAGAAGATTATCAACTGGGTTTACGAGGATTTGGTAGTCGCAGCAGAAGTGAATAAGATTAAATGTAAACTGAAGTTAACGAAATGTAAAGAAAGTTATGCGATCAAGGTAAAAACAACTCTAGAACTTTATCTTATAAATATAACCACTCACTAAGCAAGGAAATAACTGTAATCTAGGGATAAGCATTTATCCATCAGCACTCGATTACTCGGTGTACTTGCGCTCTATCCTATGTGCTTTTTCTTGCTATTATTAACGTGGATAACTAGGGGATAGTCTAACCTGAAAGTGGGATAAAGAGAAGTTTAATTTTCAGAATGGGTAAGTGCAGTTAATCAATTTCTGGCTCAAAGTATCGATAAAAGCTTGACAATATGTAATTAGGAGAAAAAACGATGATTGCTCTATCTAACTATAATAATCTCACCCCAGAAGAATATCTTCAGTTTGAAGAAACCAGTCCCATTAAACATGAATATATCGATGGACAAGTTTACTCCATGGCAGGAACGACGGATACTCATAATATTGTTGCGGGGAATATATACACAATTATTCGTAATCATTTGCGGGGTTCCAATTGTCGGGTTTATTTTCCCGATGTGAAAGTCAGATTAGAGAAACGCAATCACTTTTATTATCCTGATATTATTATCACCTGCGATGACAGAGATAGAGAAACCGCTACCTACAAAAGTTTTCCTAAATTGATTATCGAAGTTCTCTCCGATTCCACAGAAGCTTTTGACAGGGGGGATAAATTTAATGATTATCAAACTCTAGAAAGTTTAGAGGAATATGTCTTAGTGAATAGTAAACACCAA
>NZ_JASJFG010000498.1:0-3801 GCF_030065375.1 Microcystis sp. M49636_WE2
AGGGGAATAATTTCCCCGTGCCGATTTAACCAGCGACAGAGGGAATAAACCCTCGTTTTCGGCACATCGGCAATCACTGCTAAACCACCATTCATATCACCGTAAAGGGTGCAATATCCCACCGCCATTTCTGATTTATTGCCAGTGGATAATAGTAAATGACCGAATTTATTAGAGAGAGCCATTAATAAATTACCGCGAATGCGTGACTGAAGATTTTCTTCGGCAATACCGAAATCAGTCCCAGCGAAAAGCCGCTCTAAAAGTTGATCATAAGCGGTCATAATTTCTTTAATTGCTAACTTCTCACTTTTGATACCTAAATTATTAACTAAAGCCACTGCATCGCTAATCGAATGGTCGGAACTATAGGGAGAAGGCATCATCACAGCGAGAACATTTTCTTTACCTAATGCGTCGCTGGCAATAGCGGCAACTAAACTGGAATCAATGCCACCACTCAAGCCGAAAATTACCCGTTTAAAACCGCATTTCTGCACATAATCTCGCACTCCTAAGACTAAAGCTCGATAAATTTCCTCATCTTCATCGACGGGTAAAGGATGAATAACTGCGGGTAACAAATCTTGATTAAACTCGATCAATTCTAGGCTAGAAGTAAATGCCTGAGCGCGATAAATCACTTCTCCTTGTCGGTTAAAAGCCACGCTGTCACCATCAAAAATTAAATCATCATTACCTCCCACTTGATTGACATAAACTATCGGTAAATTATATCTAGTGGCACTATGGGATAATAAAGATTCTCGCAATTTTTGCTTACCGACACTGTAGGGAGAAGCGGAAAGATTAACGATTAAATCCACTCCTAAATTAGCTAAATCGGCGATGGGATTAACCGCGTATTGACGCTGACCCCAAAATTGTTCATCATTCCAAACATCTTCACAGATAGTTACACCGATTTTTACATTATTTTCTGTTATTTGAAAATATTGACTTTCTTTCCCAGAAGCAAAGTAACGATCCTCATCAAAAACATCGTAGGTAGGCAATAAACGTTTAGTAAAAATTTGTTTAATCTCTTGACTTTTTAACAAAGCTATGCTATTAAATAACGGCTTTTCTCCCCTGACCGTTGCCGAGGGATTTTTTTCGACAAAACCGACTAAGACGGCTAACTTTTCTGGTAATTGTTGGGACAATAATTGCAATTGTCGAGACATTTTCTCCACAAAACCCAGATTTAATAATAAGTCTCTGGGAGGATAACCACAGAGGGATAATTCCGGGGTTAAAAGTAATTCTGCTCCCTGATTAAATGCCGTTTGAGCGGCCTCTAAAATTCTTTGGGCATTTCCTTCGATATCTCCAACAATGGGATTTAATTGAGCGATAGCAATTCTCATATTTTTTCCTATTTAAACAAAAACTAACGGTTGCTCTTTAAAGGGAGCAAAAGCTTTTTCATCAAAGCGATATAAACTAGCAGGACGACCGGCACCACGAGAGACTTTTAAACCCATATCCTTGAGAAATCCTAATTTCAATAGCCGATTTCTGAAGTTAGAATAATCACTAAAATTTTTACCTAAAATTGTCTCATAAAATTGATAAAGATCATTTAAAGTAAATAATTCTGGTAAAACCTCAAAAGCGACGGGACTATATTCTACTTTATTGCGTAATCTTCGCCAGCCATATTCCAAAATTTGACCGTGATTAAAGGCTAAATCTGGCACTTTATCAATCATATACCAAGTGATATTATAATCCCGTTCAGTGATTAACTTTGCTTCCTCAAACCGCACTAAAGCGAAGTAACTCACCGATAGATAACGTTCCCTAAAACTCTCGGCCGCTGCCGGGGAATCTCCCTCTGGACTGCCAAAAGTATATAACTGTTCTAGATAGAGATTATTGACACTAATTTTCTCGGCTAAAATTCGATAGGCTGCCGTTTCCAGTGATTCCCCATTTCTCACTAAAGTTCCGGGTAAACTCCAGTAATTACTAAAAGGTTCTTCCCGTCGTTTAATCAGAAGCACTAGCAGCCGATTTAATTGGGTATCAACGGAAAAGATCACGTTATCAACTCCCACTTTAAAATCAGCTAGAGATTTATTAGCTAGGGTATTTGGCGATTTCATGCGTAAAGTTTTTGACCTTCGATATAATCTTTAATCGG
Source organism: Microcystis sp. M49636_WE2 (assembly GCF_030065375.1). Classification (NCBI taxonomy): domain Bacteria; kingdom Bacillati; phylum Cyanobacteriota; class Cyanophyceae; order Chroococcales; family Microcystaceae; genus Microcystis; species Microcystis sp. M49636_WE2. The sequence goes on from NZ_JASJFG010000498.1 coordinate 2,150, forward strand.
TGCAGGAACAGCCTGTTTATCGCCTTTTTCTCGATAATCTGTTGAGGATACAGCCGGAGCAAAGACATCGGCAATCAGACAATCACCCCCTAATGTTTGCAGTTGTTCAATATCATCTTGGTTAATAGGATATCCGGGACGAGGAATCACGAGAATTTTGACTTTTTCTAGTAATTCTTGGCTACGATACCAGTGCCTAATTTGTCCAGCTAAATCAGAACCAATGACTAGGGTATATTCCTCCTGTTCTCCCCAAATTGCTTGCGCTTTTTCCACACTAATTAAGCTACGTCGATCGCTTAATTCTCGTCGCAGTTGTATATTATCCCTTGGGGGTTGAATATCCCGGATGAGCAAATTTAACATCCTCAGACGATGTTCGAGACTGGTTTGATGATTTTTAAAGGGATTATCGGCAGCCCAAACCGCAACGATATCGTACTGTTCCGATAACCATTTTAGTATGGCTTGATGACCGGCAGTAGGAGGATCGGCACTGGTTCCAAAAAGGGCAATTTTAAGCATAGGATTCAATTGCTTGCTCACTGAGGGATTAGTTTAAGTCTGCTCAAGCTTGGCAAAAATTAACTTCTCCCCATTATAGTTGATTTTACCAAAATAGGGCAAGAGGATCAGTGATCAGTAATCAGTGATCAGTAATCAGTGATCACTGAAGTTTTGCGACGAGTGGGCTGCTATTAACTTAACAGAAAATTCCCTAACACTTGGCCGTTCTGAATAGGGGAGATTGCGTCTAATTGCAAAGGGTGCATCTCACATTTGCAGAAATACCGACAATCAGCACTTATCAGTGACTCTTAAATTGGTACAAAAATATGAACAATCGCGTGTAAGCATCCCACCGAAAAGCTAATGCGCGGGGGGTTTGGGGGCGGCGCCACGCCCCCAACGGGGGGTTTGGGGGGTAGAACCCCCCAAAGGCTTGGATTGAGTGATAAAATCGGAAGTAATGCCCGATTTTAAAAGAGAGTTTCCCCGTAAAAATCCCAATTGGTAGATTGACAAAAATGAGATGCACCTATTGCAAAAAGATACTTATTCTTGAATAAGAGCATAATCATAATGCTCCAAAATTTCACCTAAACAGGATGAATTATCATCGTATAAATTACCTAAGTTGTCTTCTTGCAAATGGTTTCTAACCCGATCAAAAAGCCCAACGGAATAGACACTATCATCATGACGAGAACGGTATCTAATCCCATCTACTCCTTGGGGATGTTCCCAAATTGCCTGCCCCCAAGTCCGACAATATTCATAATCACCAGAAGAAATGCGGGCATCTATTCCTATGCGAACAAGGGCCGGCCCCGTTAAGTCGGCCAACAGTAAAGCGCGATCACTTCTAATTCTAAAAAGATTTCTATTTCTTAGGGCTGTAACGGTTACGGCTCCGTCAAATGTTCGGCCAAAACATTCAATAAAGGTACTGCACTCATCACCCACATAGAGAAGCCCATAGCCCTGATTTGGCCCATCGAAACGACCGCTACCACTGCGGTCAAAATGAAGACTAGAAAGGTGTCCGGTTTTATTTAATCTTAGCCAGGGGCCTGGGGTTTCAATGACGGGCAATTGACGCTGACTAAAATCGTCTGGTGGGAGGGGAAAAGGAGGCAAACCCATTACGC
>NZ_JASJFG010000947.1:0-3922 GCF_030065375.1 Microcystis sp. M49636_WE2
GACCGACCCAACTGCAACAAAAAGCGTTAGATTTATTGGGAGTTTCCCTGATTTGTACCCAGTAACGGGGTGCTGTAAATTCTCTTAATCCCTTCTACAGCACAGGTTATGGCCTTTTGTCAACGGGGAAGTCCAGGTATAATAGACGGACTACTATATGTTAAATCTATGGAAGCTCTAGATTTTTGCGATCAACTACAATGGACAGCAGAAGCAAAAGCAAAACTGAAAAATATTCCCTATTTTGTCCGTTCCCAAGCGCGTCAAAGGATAGAAGAATTAGCTCGTCATGCCGGTTCCTATCGAGTTACCGTGGAAATGGTAGAACAGGCTAGAATAGAATTCGGACAGTAGATTTTTAGCCGCCAATTTGCGACATAGTACGGGTATAAATGCCACTTGATGTGCCGGAATCACGCAGTTTAAAGTTTATTTCTGCCTTCAGTTCTATTAATTCCCGCACTCTTTCCCTGATTTCTGCTGGCGAAATTCCCTGACGGAGGGCAGTTTTTAGGTCAATTTGTCCGGTTTCGTTGAGGAGACAGGGACGCAACCAACCATCGGCCGAAAGACGTAGGCGGTTACAGCGATCGCAAAAACATTCCGACATCTGACTGATAAAGCCAATTGTACCCTTAGCCCCCGGAATTTGAAAAACATCGGCCGGACCATTTCCCCGCACTTGACCCTCATTTAAGCCCCATTTTGCCCGAATTCGCCCCCTTAATTCCTCGCTCGCAATCCAAGCTTTTTCTTGAAATAAATCACCGTTACCGATGGGCATAAACTCGATAAAACGGACGTGCCAACGCTTATCGATGGTCAAAGCCGCTAAATCTTCCACTTCTGCCTCATTTATCCCCGGAATCACCACCACATTCAATTTTAAGGGGTCAAAACCCACTCTCTGGGCTGCTTGAATACCTGCCCAAGTTTTTTGCCAACGACTCCGGCCGCGATTACCGATAATTTTATCAAAAGTGTCGGGGTCGAGGGAGTCCAAACTGATATTAATCCTTCTTAGTCCGGCTTCATACAACATTTCGGCTAAATTGTCAAGTAAATAGCCATTAGTGGTCAAGGCTAAATCGCTAGTGGCAGATAAAGAGGCGATATCGCGCACAATCTCCACTACTTCGGGATGTAAGAGAGGTTCCCCACCAGTAAGGCGAAATTTGCGGAAACCGAGGGGAATAAAGACATTTTTGACTAAAGTAAGAATTTCCTCCCGGGTGAGTAAATCTTGCGGTCGAACAGATGCCAATTCTGCATCTTCAGGCAGACAATACTGACAGCGAAAGTTACAGCGATCGATTAAACTAATCCTGAGATAGTCAATTTGGTTCATGTTCACGAGCAAATACTGTTATAAAACTTCATGAATTTATCATAACAATTCTGGCTCGATCGATATCTAGACATCGGCTACATCTAGATTTTAGTCTATGATGACAATAGATTTGCTCAATGGCAAGGGCAAATAACGATTGGTAAATTTGATAATTTTTCTTGATTGTACTTAAGTAGGTAGGCGTTAAAAATTATCAGACACCCCCCTTATCAAGGGTAGGGTTGATTCATGAATCAACCCTACCTTATCAAGGGGGGATTAAAGGCAAAATCGATTTTTAATTTAATTATAACCAACTACTTAACTAAAAAGGTCGGCTAACACCCCAAAGAAATATTAAACAATCCTCTAGATATGGACAAACAGAATACTATCTAAATGGAGCGAGCCAGTAATGCTATGATCAAAAAATAATTATCTTGAGATGGTAATTTGTGTGATTTTACCTTTTTTACTACCCATTGCCCAAACTCCTCCTATTGTAGAAATAATTCGACCGGCGCAGGTGCGTCCTTTGCCGAATCAACTAGATCAAGTTCCCGTTTTTAATAGCAATAGTCCTGAATTATTGCTAGGAGAAGGGATTTTGCTTTCGACTTTTCCCCCCCAAGAGAAAAGTTTCCCCTCGGCCCATTTAAATTATGCTTTTCAGGGACGCTTTGATATTTTTGCCCACCATGTAGCGAGGGGGAGTTTTCCCGATAATTTACGCACCCTTTATCTGGGTATATTACTCCACAATCCCAGTCCTAATCCCGTCACCGTTAAAATTCTGCAAGGGGCCAGTTATTTGAGTCAACCGGATGCAGCTTTTATCGATTTACCTGCACAAGTGGAAAATAATCAGGGGACAGTTTTTGCAGGTCCAGGAAGTCGGGTAATGGGGGATATTTTAATGGGGCAGCGTCAGGATATTTTTCCCGATAGTCAGGATATTTTTCCCGATAGGATTATTATTCCGGCGGGGGAGAGTTTTATGGTCTTAAATGCGGCGATTCCCGTGCGCGATTTGACTCCCCCTTTAAACGGTAGGTCCACTTATCTCCGTCTGGAAAGTGACGGTCTTCTCTACGCTGCTAGTTTAGCTCTTTATGCACCCCTAGATGAAAATGGACAGGAAAGACCACCAAATCTGACAGAGTGGCAAAATTTGCTAGAAAAAGGCGATTTATCGACTCCGCGCGATCGAGCGCCCACTCCTCCCCATAGTCAAGGACAGATAATTTATGGACGGGTAGCGGGGGTGTCCCAAGGTTCAGCCTGGCCTGCCCGATTGGTCGATCGAGCTTCTTTATGGTTAAATATTCCTGATTCTGGTCAATCTATAGCCTATGGGATTAGTACCCTACCCGGGGGCAAATTGGGAACGGAACAAAATCAAAGTGCTAGTATGTTAGTTCGCTATCCCGATACGGCCTATCAAGCTCATGGTAATTACGGTGTGGAATATAGGTTAAGTTTACCTCTATTTAATGGGAGTGATGAGGCGAAAACGGTGACTATTGCGCTAGAAACACCGATTAAAGAGGATATTATCGGGCAGGGTTTGCGTTTTCTCGATCCGGCTGCCCCACAAGTGTTTTTTCGGGGAACAGTAGCCGTCAATTATAGCGATGACCAGGGACAGGCACAAAGCAGATTTTTCCATCTCGTCCAAAGACGCGGACAAGAGGGGCAATCTTTAGTGAGTCTGACTATTCCTCCGGGGGATTGGCGTGTAGTACAGGTAAATTTTTTATATCCACCAGATGCCACTCCTCCACAGGTTTTAACGATTAAGACCGAGTAGAACAAGTTTAAAATTGGCCGTTAACGATCGCAATATTCCATTGACCGTCTTGGTTGGTTTCAAAGGCAATTTGGCGACCATCACCGCTAATAGTGGGATTGCGGACGCTTCCCCGCAGGTTAGCGGTTAACAGGGTTGCACGGGATCTGGAACGATCATAAACCATAACATCACTTTTACCGCGTTCGCTGGAGATATAGGCAATTAAACGACCGTCAGCATTTAAAGATGGCTGATCTTGGCTAGAATCGCCACGATTTAGGTTAGGAAGATTAACTAGGCGCTTTTCTTGCAGATCGAATAAATATATACTACGACGACCGGAGCGATCGGAAGCGAAGGCTAAATAGCGACCATCAGCACTATAACTGGGAAATTGATCGGGAGCAAAACTATTTAAACCACCGGTGGGAACTTGAGGAGTGATCAAAAGAGGGGAATTACAGCCACTTATCCCCGATAACAGCCCAAAAGAGGCCAAAAACCGCCCCAGCCAGACAAAAAAAAATTTTTCTTTCATCTTGACTTTTGACCCCAAATGTGCTAGTAACTTTCTTCCTTGCCGACGGTTTTGAGGGTCAGTAGTTGATTGCCTTGACTGAGACTATCGGCGATCGCTTCTCGAATCGGCAGGTCAATACTGGTTTCAGCGAGGATTTCTTGGGCTTTTTGCCGCAAATCTGCCCCGGTATCGGCATCTACTTGGTCTAGATCGAGTAATTCCTGCGATAGCTGTTCGATCGAATTCGGGTTAGTCATAGCTCAGGCTCCCAACAAGCTTA
>NZ_JASJFG010000398.1:0-3281 GCF_030065375.1 Microcystis sp. M49636_WE2
AAAACTGGCTTCGATGCCCTGCTGAAATCGGAACGAATGCAATCGGTGGCTAAACAGTGCAATTATGTGGCAGTAGATGATTTATTGGCGGCCTTAGGTTACGGCGAAGTTACCCTAAAAAATGTGGTTAATCGTCTGCAAGAAACAGTTAAAAATCAACAGGAAATTTTAACGGTCAAAAATCCGCCCGATGTCCTGACTGATTCCCAATTGATTCTACCACCTTCTCCCGTTCAAAGGGCTTTACCCGTTAGTAAATCACCGATCGCCGGTGTGGAGGGATTAGTCTATCGTTTGGCCGGTTGTTGTTGTCCTTTACCAGGAGAAAATATTACCGGTATAGTTGCCCATGCGGGGGAAGGTATTGTTATTCACCGTCAGGGCTGCTCGAATGTGGAAAAAGCCGAAGCTGAACGCTTAATTCCTGTTAGTTGGAACCCCCTAGATGACCAGGGACGTTATCCAACTTATCCAGTAAATATTCAGATTGAAGTGATTGATCGCGTCGGGGTTTTAAAAGATATTCTCTCTCGTTTAAGTGACCAAAATATTAACGTTCGCAATGCCGGAGTTAAGACTAATTTCGGTAAACCCGCTTTAATTTCCCTGAAAATTGAAGTAAAAGACCTGCAACAATTTGAACGCTGTGTTGGTCAAATTAAGCTGATGAGCGATATTTTAAACGTTCGTCGCATCAGTCAGGTAAAAAGCGATCGAGAGTAGGTTAAACCTGAAATTGCTGATCATATTCCCCAAAACCCGAAGCGCCTTAGCTTTGGAAGTGGGATGCTGACACTGACTAAAACCACGATGGCAATATCTGCACTTTTTGTCACCGAACAACGTAGGATCGATAATTAATCTGAGTGCAAAAATCCCTATGTTATTATCCCTACTCTCAGTCATCAGTTTTCTGATTAGTTTTCTGGTGGTTGCCCTGATTAAACAACGTTTTAGCCAACAATTGTTAGATATTCCCAATGAGCGTAGCAGCCATAGTCAACCCACACCCAGGGGAGGTGGGCTCGGTTTTGTCGTCGCTTTTGCTCTTACCGGCGGCCTCAGTTATTTTCTCCTTCCTCCTTCCCTACCTCTTATTCCCCTGTGGTTGTCCCTGACTCCTTTAATTATTATCGGCCTTCTCGATGATCGTCGCGGTATTCCCTCTAGTATTCGCTATTTAGTGCAGTTATCCTCCGCTAGTGTTGCGGTCACTTTTTTCGGTGCTTTTCCCCAATCTTGGCTATTAGATTTGGGTTTTGGCGGCAAAATTTTGGCTTTTATTCTCACAATTATCGGCCTGACCGCGATCATTAACTTTTATAATTTTATGGATGGTCTTGATGGCTTGGTGGCTGGCTGTACGGCGGTACAATTAGGGTTTCTCGCTCTCTATTTTCAGCAACCAATTTTATGGCTTTTAGTGGCAGCTTTAGGCGGTTTTCTCCTCTGGAATTGGTCGCCAGCGAAAATTTTTATGGGCGATGTGGGTAGCACCAGTTTAGGGGCAATTGTCGCTATGGTTTTACTTAATGCCCAGGGCAATCAAAGTCAGGCTTGGTCAGCTTTAACTATCACTTTACCTCTGATTGGTGATGCTATTTATACCCTGATTTGTCGATTATTAAGAAAGGAAAATATCTTCCAAGCTCACCGCAGTCACCTTTATCAAAGATTACAAAAATCTGGCTTGTCTCATCCACAAGTGGCAATTATTTATATGGTGGTAACTCTCCTGATTGCTATTAGTATTAACTACTTAGGAAACCTAGGAGCATGGCTGAGTTTACCTCTGATTCTAGGATTAATTGTTCTCGGAGAAATTTATCTGAACAGGAGAGTTAGCGAGCATAATTTAGCGGTGACAAGAAAAGAATAAATTTTTTACTGCTATGGATACGCGGGTTATTCAAACCTAGAGAATGTTATAAGTAGGTAGGTGTTAAAAATTGTCAGTTCCCCCACCTTATCAAGGAGGGATTAAGGGGGGTTCTATCTTCAATTTAATTATAACCTGCTACTTACTAAATCCTGTTTCAAAATTATAGTGAGCCTAGATTAGGGAGCAGAAGTAATTACTCAAATAGTTATTAGCGAAAGTCGTTTCTTTCACTCAAAAACCGATGGTTTTAATCTGGCAAAAACAGAGCTATTTATTTATTATAACCCTTGCAAATTAATTATATGTTATAATGGTAGCTTAACTAATTTTCCCCAAAAAATTAGTTAATTAGTATATTTGTTTTGAATAAAAAGCTAAAGTTTGACTTTTAACCCAAAACTCTTTAGATATGCCTTAATTTGGTTATCAAAACCTGTTTATTTAAGCGACACAAACTATCTCAATTATAAAAATTGAGAATAAATTCTCCTTGTAAATTAATGTTTGACAACTTTTAATAAGTTGCTATACCTATCCTTAACTCAACCCCAGTTCGGGTTAAGCAGCGGGGGGTAAAGCCCATTCCATCTTCAAGGAGGGTTTTTTCGGCTGGTGACAGTAAGCAATCAAACCACAGAGAAGATTAACGCAAAAATTAACAGGGCTGCGGTGGCGGGAATGTTCAATCTGAGAGATGTTCTTGAGTTGGTCAATAATAGTCTCGACAATAGAACGCTTACGGGATAAAAGCTTGTCATAAAGGCGGATTAAGCGATTTTTCATGTTCCGCTTGGGTTTAGCAAAAAACTCAATACCAAAATCTTTGAGCAGTTCCTCCCCCAGGGATTGAGAGACATAACCTCGGTCAGCAAAAACTTTGCCAAACAAGGATTGTAGCAATTTGTTCACGGGTTTGCGGTCGTCCACATTGCCGGGGGTAAGGTGAACGTTGAGCAATTCTCCTTCCTCGTTCACCACTAAATGCAGTTTAAAGCCAAAAAACCAGTCCACAGAGGTTTTTCCCCGTGCGGCTAAATTGTCAAACACCCGATGACTACTGATGCGGCGATTATGGCAGACCTGAATTTTGGTGGCATCGACAAAGCTAATCCCCGTGCAACGACCAAAACAATGCTTCAAGTAAACGCATAAGGGGATGAGAGTCGAGGGTATCCATTCGATAAAACGTTGATAGCTAGGCAGTTGAGGGAACTCTTGTCGCCAGTAGACACAAACATGATCGAGGTAGAAATGTTTAAAATTACGGTAGTGGTTTTGATGGAAAGCGATCAGGATGGTCATAATTTCGCTTAAAGTCAAGATTTTGCCACGTTTACGAGCTTTATTATCGGCTGAAAGCCTTGTCTGTTCTAATTTAGGTTCAAATACACGGCATCCG
>NZ_JASJFG010000139.1:0-2657 GCF_030065375.1 Microcystis sp. M49636_WE2
AAATTAAAAATGGATTTTAGGTTCGATCCCCCCTTAGTCCTAGAGTTGATTCATAGTAGGGTTGATTCATGAATCAACCCTACCCTTAGTCCCCCCTTGATCAGGGTGGTGTCTGATAATTTTTAACGCCTACCTACTTATCGAAGATGTTCCCGCCAGAGTGTGTCTAGAAACAGGAGAGCGTTTTTTTGCACCAGAAACCGTCCAACGCTTGCAGAAAATAATCTGGGAAGATAAGCAGCCAAGGCGAATAAAAAAATCAAGGAGTCCGAGCTATGAAAAGATCTTTACGTCAAAACTTATGTGTTCTTGCCGCCCTCCTTTTGGGTACAAGTTTACTGATCACGGATTATGTGGACGCTCGCGGTGGCGGTGGTGGCGGTAGTCGTGGCGGTGGTGGTGGTAGTCGTGGCGGTGGTGGAGCTTCCCCACGGGTTAACCGCAGTAGTGATCTGCAAAACCGAGGGAATTTTAGTAATCGTTCCCAACCCTCTAGAGATTTTTCTGGAAGACAGGGAGAACGGCAAACCAGTCAACAAAACCGTCAAGGGGAACGCAGCGCAAGACAGGGGGAACGGCAAACCAGTCAACAAAACCGTCAAGGGGAACGCACGGAAAGACAGGGGGAACGGCAAACCAGTCAACAAAACCGTCAAGGGGAACGCACGGAAAGACAGGGGGAACAGCAAACCAGTCAACAAACCCGTCAAGGGGAACGCACGGAAAGACAGGGTGAACGGCAGGGGGAACGCAGCGAAAGAACCGATATCCGTCAAGGGGAACGCAGCGAAAGACAGGGTGAACGGCAGCAGCAGGTTAGCGATCGCCAACAGAACCGTCAAAACTTTATTGACGATAATCGCAATGGTTACTGGCGTGGTGGCGGTTGGTACGGTGGCGGTTATTACGTCCCCCCGGGTTGGGGTTGGGTGGGTTTGACCACCGGCTTAGTCATCGGTTCAGCGATCGCCACTCTCCCCCCCTACTACAATACCGTCTATGTGGGTTCTACTTCCTACATTTACTCGGACGGCATCTATCTTCAGCCTAGCGGTAGTTCCTACACGGTGGTGGCCCCTCCCATCGGCGCAATTGTCACCTATATCCCAGACGGCTGCACCACAATTACGGCTGACAATACACTTTATTACAATTGTAGCGGTATCTACTATCAGCCCCTGTTTGAGAATGGTTCCACGGTTTATCAGGTGGTTCGCTTCTAATCGGTTTCTTCTTCATCAATAATTGCCGATCGATCTAATAATAATAAATCTCGCAGGCGATCGGTATCTAATTCTGTTAACCAATTTTCCCCGGCATCTACGGTTTGTTCCGCTAATTGTTTCTTGCTTTCGATCATCTCATTAATGCGTTCCTCTAGGGTTCCCGTACAGATGAATTTATGTACCTGAACATTGCGTTTTTGTCCGATGCGGAAAGCGCGATCGGTGGCCTGGTTTTCTACGGCCGGATTCCACCAACGATCGATATGAAAAACGTGATTAGCGCGGGTTAAATTTAATCCTGTTCCCCCTGCTTTCAGGGAGAGAATAAAAATCTTTGGTCCTTGGGGATCATTTTGAAAGCGCTCGATCATTTCTACCCGATCTTTTGCTTTGGTAGAACCGGACAGAAATAATATTTCCTCGGCTAATTTTTTCTGGAGATGGGTTTGTAGGAGTTTTCCCCACTCGGCAAATTGTGTAAAAATTAAAGCTCGATCGCCTTCTGCTATCACTTCCTCTACCATGGCTTCTAAACGTAATAATTTTCCCGATCTTTGACTGGTTTCTAAACTATTTTCTTTCAAAAAATGGGCGGGATGATTACAAATTTGTTTTAGTTGCATTAGCAAGGTTAAAATTAATCCATGTTTCTGAATTCCTTGAGTTTCTTCAATTTTCTGGAGCGTTGTCTCGACTAATTGTTGATAAAGTTGTCCCTGTTCTTTCGATAAACCACAAAAAATATTCATTTCCTGTTTTTCTGGTAAATCTTCAATAATATTTTTATCGGTTTTTAATCTCCGTAAAATAAAAGGACGGACAAGGGAACGTAAATTATGCAGGGATTCTTGATCGCCGTATTTTTCAATGGGAAGGGCAAAACGACGCTGAAAAAATGTTTGAGTTCCTAAAAAATTGGGATTGAGAAAATCCAAAATTGACCACAATTCTGTCAGGCGATTTTCTACGGGAGTTCCCGTTAAGGCAATCCGAAATCCTGCGGGTATTTTTCGCACTGCTTGGGATTGTTTAGCCGTAGAGTTTTTAATATTTTGAGCCTCATCTAAAACTAAACCTTGCCATTGTACTGCTTCTAAACTGGACAGATCGCGATAGATTAAAGGATAACTGGTAATAACAACCGATTTATTTTTTACCTCTTGAGCAAAAGCTTGGCCTTTTAATCTTTTTTCGCCATGATGCACAAAAACCCCCAGGGTGGGAGCGAATTTTCTTAATTCATGTTCCCAGTTATTGACCACAGAAGTGGGAGCAACCACTAACACGGGGTTAACTAACATATCCTGTTCTTTTAATGCTAGTAAAAAAGCGATTAATTGCGGGGTTTTTCCTAAACCCATATCATCGGCTAAACAAGCACCTAAACCCCACTTTTCTAGGAAAGCTAACCAACTAACTCCCTTGATTTGA
>NZ_JASJFG010000459.1:0-2292 GCF_030065375.1 Microcystis sp. M49636_WE2
AAGGAAAGAAACAGTCTAACAACTATCACAAGCAACGGATAAAAGTAGCTAAACTTCATCTTAAAGTGTCAAGACAACGTAAAGACAAAGCAATTAAAGACGCTTTGGCGTTAGTCCAGTCTAATGATCTGGTAGTTTATGAAGCTTTAAAGGTAAGAAACTTAGTCAAAAACCGTAAGCTTGCCAAGTCTATTTCTGATGCTTCTTGGTATCAATTCACTGAATGGTTGAATTATTTTGCCAAGATTTATCGGATTGTTTGTATTGCTGTTCCTCCCCATTTCACGACTCAAGATTGTTCAGTTTGTGGAACAAGAGTTCAAAAAACATTAAGCACTAGAACTCATCAATGCCCCAATTGTAAAACAGTCTTAGATAGGGATCATAATGCATCAATAAATATTCTTAAAAAAGGGTTGAAATATTTGGGAAATCATCTCAACGGTACTGTTGGGCAAACAGGAACCGACCCAAACGCCTTGGGAGAGTCCAGTCTCTGGATTCTTAATGGAGACATTGAGAATCTAAGCTGTCTCGTTGAACAAGGAATTTCCGATAGTGATAGGTCAAGAATCCCCCGTCACAGCGTAGCTTTACGGTGGGAGTATGTCAATCTTGTTTGGGTTTCCTGGCGTCAACCCAACCTTGTATATTGAGAGAAGTAGCTATGCGTCATAATCCGGTGATTAAAGCCTTTTACGAACGCCTAGTCGGACGCGGTAAATCAAAAAAAACTGGCTCTTACTGCTTGTGTGCGGAAAATCTTAGTTATTCTTAATGCAATGGTTCGCCAAAATCAGCCTTGGCAGCTTCCTGACAATTTAGACTAAATTCGGTTATTAAAAACTGATTATTTATTCCCATTTTTGCCTTTCTCCTCTTGCATGAGTGCCTAATAAGTAGCCTATACTCAACGGATTTAGTATCAATGTAATTCATGATGAAGACGATGTCGGCGGCTTAGATGTGTAATTAATTTTGCTTAGGTGCTTAATCGATCATAATTGATCATCATTTATCGCACTAATATCATTGGTAATAGTAACGATAATTCTTCGCAGCTTCGCACCTTGAAACTCCTAAGGAATCTCGTGTTTATATTGAGTTAGGAAGTTAGGAGTATAATTTGAGAAAGTTATGATAATATCGACATTTTGTTCGATGTTATTAATATACAGTTTCATCTTATCTACTGCGCTGTCACCCAACGTTTCATCGGAAGGAGCGATTATCTTTGGTTTGGCAAATTCAACTTTGAGTTTCACCTCGCCACTAAGACGAGGAAGATAACAAGTGATCTTCTGTTGTTGCCCTAACCAGTTATAGACATAACATAGTTTTCCCTGATAGATGTGGAAACTATGCCCACCAAAACAGCCGTCGTGCGCCATCAGAACAGCCTGTAAGTCCCCTTTAGCTTTGGAGAAATCAATAGTTGCTTTGATCGCATAGAGAGGAGTGCTAATATTAGGAACAACAGCTTCGGAAATTTCCAATCCCCCTAGATAATTTGTCGGGGGAACGGCGAACGGAGGGATTTCCTTGGCAACAGCTTCGGAAATTTCTGATCCTCCTGGATAATAAATATAGCTATCAGAAATTTCCAATCCCCCTAGATAATTTGTCGGGGGAACGGCGAACGGAGGGATTTCCCAGGCAACAGCTTCGGAAATTTCTGATCCTCCTGGATAATAGATATAGCTATCGGAAATTTCCAATCCCCCTGGATAATTTGTCGGGGGAACCGTGAACGTAGGGATTTCCCAGGCAACAGCTTCGGAAATTTCTGATCCTCCTGGATAATAAATATAGCTATCGGAAATTTCCAATCCCCCTGGATAATTTGTCGGGGGAACCGTGAACGTAGGGATTTCCCTAGCAAGGGCTTCGGAAATTTCTGATTCTCCTGGATAATAGATATAGCTATCGGAAATTTCCAATCCCCTCGGATAATAGGTATAGCTAAATGTGTTATATTGTGGGTCATCAGAAAATGCTGGGGGACGTAATTGAGGAGTTTCTGCACCCAATACCCTAGAGCAATCTTTAAATGGCATATATGCTTTAACCATCCACATCTCCTTGGTAATCGATAACGAAAAAAAGTGAGAGATTTAAACGGAACTACACTGATGGACAAAATTAACAAATCAACCCTGCTGTAACTTATACTACTCAGTCCTCTATGCTAAGACGATCCAAAAAACGCAAGTCTTTAAATTGATGGGCAAAAAAAGTTTAATTTCACTCAATAACCCAGGAGTTATACATAAATGTTTATTTTTGACAATA
>NZ_JASJFG010000314.1:0-3683 GCF_030065375.1 Microcystis sp. M49636_WE2
ATTAATTTTCCAATTATCGATATGGAGACGAATAGTTAAATCAAGATCGTCGGTGATCGTTTGTTCATTCCAACCCCCGCAACGATTTAAGGCACTACGTCGGACAAATTGACCATTTCCGCGCAATTCTCCGATCCCTCCCACCGCGATCCGTTGCTGTTGGAAACAGCTATCAAAAATCATTTCTACCGCTTGTCCTTTTGTCCAGAAGTTTTCGTCGGCATTGGCGATCGCTTTTCGCACCTGTACCGCACCCACTTCTCGCTCGTCGAACATCGGCACCACATGACGCAGTAAATCGGAGGATAATCCCGCATCCGCATCGAATACGCCGATAATTTCCCCGTTAGTTAGGGATAAAACCTGATTCAAGGCGCCGGATTTGCCACCTCCGGCATTAGCAGGACGATGAAGAATTTTTAATTGGGGATATTCTAAAGCAAGGCGATCGAGAATCGCCCCCGTGTTATCGGTACTATAGTCATCGACGATCCAAACTTCTAACTTATCTTGGGGATAGTCTAGATGACAGAGATAATTAACCAGTTTCGTGATTACGGTTTCTTCATTTTTGGCCGCTACTAAGAGAGAAACCCCGGGGACAGAGGCTAAATCCTTATCCAGTAAGGGAATTGGCGGCGTTTCTGGTTTGGTGAACAGCAGCCGCAAAGCTTGCCCCGATAGTACCATAGTTAAGGCGATAATTGCCCAATAACCCCAACTAAGCCAATGAAGTCCGATAATTATTGTCCAGATCGCCATGAGGCTAAAAGCCGCTTTCTGTCTGCGTCCCGATCGGCCTTGAAAAATTTCGCTCCTAAATTCGTCCTCCTCGTCTTCGGGATCGGACCAGTCAGATAGGAGGGAACCAATCGGGTCTAATTCTTCGTTATCATCCTCTCGCGACCAATAATTTTCTGCCATAATCGACTCAGGTTAAGTAACTGTTCCAGTAGAAGCTTATTTCTTGCTTTATCTTACCGAAAATTGTTAAAATTTTTAACAGAATCTTAAGTTTTTTCGGGAAATAAACCCTAGTTTTTCAAGCTATTGGCTTTTTTTTCCCTATAAATGCGCTTTTTCGGCTAAGATTGCTTTGTTTACATTCGTTGAGAAAAATTTAACATTTATCCCTTATGTCAAACCTGCTCCTCTGTGTCGGACTGATTTGTGGCTCAATTATTTGGGTGGAGATCGTGCGTGATAGCTATCATGCTCTAGCCCACCATTGGCAGCCCCTTTATCGTCTGCACGTCTGGCATCATCGGGTTTTTCGTCCCGATCTGTCGGTAATGAGCAAGGAAATTTATCGTCGGGCGCACTGGTACAATGATGTACCGGAAGCCTTGGTCATGTTGGCTGCCAGTGTTTTACCGGTACTATTGGCCTACTCTTGGGGGTTCGATCGCCCTTGGTTGGGTTGGTTAGGTTCCCTTTATACTTTGGCTTTTCTCAGTACGGCGATCGGTCGAGGTTTAGGGATCGCCAATCTGGAGGAATTAACCGATTTAACCCATCGTCCGGGGCAATTTGAGAGTTTTCCCGCTCAATGGCGCGTTAATCGTACCTACCACTGGCGACACCATTTTGATAACCAAAAGGCTTATTATTGTGGCACTTTCACCTTTATGGATAAATTGATGGGGACGGCACTTTCTCTCAAGGGCAAAACGATCGCCATTACCGGGGCGAATGGAACTTTAGGGCGATCGCTGTTAAAGTACCTACAACTGAAGGGAGCCAAGGTAATCGCGCTCACTTCCGGGGACAATGCGATCGCTATTGAAATTAACGGCGAATCAGTACCTGTAAAAACCGTAAAATGGCAAATAGGTGAAGAAACGCAACTTGAGGACCTATTTAAGTCTGTAGATATACTAATTTTAAATCATGGCGTTAATGTCCACGGCCAAAGAACCCCAGAAGCGATCGAATTAGCCTACCAAGTGAATACTTTTTCCGTCTGGCGTTTAATGGAATTATTCTTCAAAACTGTCCGCACTAACGAGCAAATTGCCCGCAAGGAAGTCTGGGTGAATACCTCGGAAGCGGAGGTTAATCCTGCCTTTAGTCCCCTCTACGAACTCAGTAAACGGGCGATCGGTGATATGATTACCCTGCGTCGTTTAGATGCCCCCTGTGTGGTGAGAAAGCTAATTCTTGGCCCTTTTAAGAGTAATTTAAATCCTGTGGGTATTATGTCCGCCGATTGGGTGGCTAAACAGATTATCAAGGCGGTACAGAGGGATAGCCGCAATATTATTATTACTATTAATCCCTTGACTTTTATCACCTTCCCAATTAAAGAATTCTCTGTTTCTACCTACTTAAAACTATTTACTCGTTCCCCAAAAAATCGGGAAAATCCCTAACTATTTAGGGTTTGCAGCAAAAAGTTTGTTGGTGGGGACAGGGTGTGGGGTGTGGGGTGTGGGGTGTAGGGTTTTACCCATTTTCAGGGGGTTAATTACCTAATTTTCAGGGAAAAAGTCCAGGGATTTTCCCCCCGATCACTCCCATATCTGGTACTTTTTGATTGACAAAAGGTCTAAAAGTGTTACCCAACAAGGTTTTCAGATTTATTCAGCAATCCCTAACTATTTATCCTTAATCGGGGATTAAGACTATTTTTCCTCGCACTCTTTCCGATTCACTATAATTATGAGCTTCTACCACCTGGGAAAAAGTATAGGTGCGATCAATTCTAACAGTTAATTTTCCCGATTCGATCGCTTCTTTGAGAAATTGCCAGTCGGACGCTTGTGCTTGAGCAAAAAATATCAGTTTCCCTTTTTGGGGCAACCAAGCACCGAGATAATTTAGGAAGATAATTCCGGGATTTGGGAGGGTGGTTATATAGGTGCCTTGGGGTTTTAAAAGCTGACGACAGTGCCAAAAAGAAGACTTAGCCACAGCATCGAAGATTATATCATATTTCTGCTCAGTTTTTCTCCAATCTTCTTGGGTATAATCGATAACTTTATCTGCTCCTAAAGAGGTGACATAATCGATATTTTTACTACTACAAACTCCATCTACTTCCGCAGAGAAAATTTTTCCTATCTGCACGGCAAAGCTACCCACTCCTCCCGATGCACCATTAACTAAAATCCGATTTCCTGCTTGAATGCCGCCAAAATCCCGCAAGACTTGCAAAGCGGTAGAAGCGGCTAAAGGAGTGGCGGCAGCTTCAATAAAACTCTGATTATGCGGTTTTTTAACTAAGAGGGAAGCGGGAATAATTGCATATTCAGCATAGGTTCTACCGGGTAATTGATTGAGAAAACCAAAAACCTCATCTCCGATCTGGAATTGTTCCACCTGACTGCCTTTTTCAACGATAATTCCCCCATAATCAAAACCTAATTGCAGGGGAAATTTATTACCTGTGGCTATTTTGAGCATCCCCCGACGAATCTTCCAATCAATCGGATTAATTCCCGCTGCCATAATCTTAATTAAGACTTCTTTCCCTTGGGGAATTGGCTTTTCTATTTCGGTGTATTGGAGAACATTACTATCGCCATAGCGATTAATGATAATAGCTTTCATAATTAAGAAAAAAGTTGATAAAATAGTAGAGGAGCAAAAGTAATGACCAAGAGAACCAAAATCCAAACTCGTCCCGCTAAAAGATTATAATCTTGCCCTAATCTTGACCAAGAGTGACCGGCGATAAAATG
>NZ_JASJFG010000021.1:0-3585 GCF_030065375.1 Microcystis sp. M49636_WE2
AAAAACAGCTAAATGAGTTAAGCAAAAATCTTTATCCTAGAACCACTAAACAAACATGAAACTATCCTGGAAAACGATTTTACTGTGGACATTGCCCGCCCTTGTGGTCGGTTTTTTCCTCTGGCAAGGCACTTTTGCCACCGCCACCAGTAATATCGGCAATAACACCGCCACTACCCGCATGACCTACGGACGCTTTCTAGAATACCTAGACAGTGGTAGGGTTGTTAGCGTCGATCTCTACGAAGGGGGCAGAACCGCGATCGTACAGGCCCTAGATCCAGAACTAGAAAACCGAGTACAACGCCTACGGGTCGATTTACCGGCCAATTCCCCGGATTTGATCGCCCGTTTACGCGATTCTAAAATTAGTTTCGATGCTCACCCGATGCGGAATGAAAGCGCTTGGTGGGGATTCCTCGGTAATCTACTTTTCCCCTTTTTGCTGATTGCCGCTCTCTTTTTCCTGTTCCGCCGTTCTAATAATATCCCAGGCGGCCCCGGTCAAGCGATGAGTTTTGGTAAATCAAAAGCTCGCTTCCAGATGGAAGCAAAAACCGGCATCACCTTTGATGATGTGGCGGGAATTGACGAAGCGAAGGAAGAATTACAGGAAGTCGTCACTTTCCTCAAACAACCGGAGAAATTTACCGCCGTTGGTGCCAAAATCCCCAAAGGAGTCCTTTTAGTTGGTCCTCCTGGTACGGGTAAAACCCTGTTGGCTAAAGCGATCGCCGGTGAAGCGGGTGTACCTTTCTTCAGCATTTCCGGTTCGGAATTTGTGGAAATGTTTGTCGGTGTCGGTGCTTCTCGCGTGCGCGATTTGTTCAAAAAAGCCAAGGAAAATGCTCCCTGTTTAATCTTTATCGATGAAATTGACGCGGTAGGTCGTCAACGGGGTGCCGGTATCGGTGGTGGTAACGATGAACGGGAACAAACCCTAAACCAATTATTGACAGAAATGGACGGTTTCGAGGGGAATACGGGAATTATCATCATTGCCGCCACTAACCGCCCCGATGTTCTCGATTCCGCTCTCATGCGTCCGGGCCGTTTTGATCGCCAAGTAACCGTGGATGCACCCGATTTTAAAGGTCGTTTAGAGATTTTAGACGTTCACGCCCGCAATAAAAAGCTGGCCAACGACGTTTCCATCGAAGCGATCGCCCGTCGCACTCCGGGGTTCAGTGGAGCAGATTTAGCCAATTTACTGAACGAAGCGGCAATTTTAACCGCCCGTCGTCGTAAAGATGCCATTACCCTCCTGGAGATAGATGACGCGGTAGATCGCGTTATCGCCGGTATGGAAGGCACTCCTTTAGTCGATAGCAAGAGCAAGCGCTTAATCGCTTACCATGAAGTGGGCCATGCGATCGTGGGTACGCTCTTAAAAGATCACGATCCCGTCCAGAAAGTGACTCTGATTCCCCGGGGACAGGCCCAGGGTTTAACTTGGTTCACTCCCAACGAAGAACAGGGTTTAACCACGAAAGCGCAGTTAATGGCCCGGATTTCCGGTGCTTTAGGTGGTCGGGCGGCTGAGGAAGAAATCTTCGGCTATGATGAGGTGACTACCGGTGCCGGTGGCGATTTACAGCAAGTCTCTGATATGGCGCGTCAGATGGTGACTCGTTTCGGGATGAGCGATTTGGGTCCTTTGTCCCTAGAAAGTCAAGGGGGTGAGGTGTTCCTCGGTGGCGGTTTGATGACTCGTTCCGAGTATTCTGAGAAGGTCGCTACTCGCATCGATGATCAGGTGCGATCGATCGTGGAACACTGTCATGAAATTTCTCGGCAAATTGTCCGGGATCATCGCGAAGTGATCGATCGAGTGGTGGACCTGCTGATCGAAAAAGAAACGATCGATGGGGGAGAATTCCGGCAGATTGTGGCTGAATACGCCTACGTTCCCGAAAAAGAACAGTTTGTACCACAGTTATAGGTTGATTTCAATCTATATGCGATCGGGTGGGTTAAGGCTCACCCGATTTTTTTATGCTAGGGATTTAGTTATGGCTTGCTGAATAATGGTAAAACCCTTGTGGGTTAAGACTTTTAGAGTTTTTGTAAATCAAAAAGTACCAGATATGGGAGTGATCGGGGGGAAAATTCAGGGACTTTTTCCCTGAAAATTAGGTAATTGACCCCTTCAAAATCGGTAAAACCCTACACCCCACACCCCACACCCCACACCCTGCCCCCAAGAAAAACTTTTTGCCGCAAACCCTAGTCATCATCATCGTCATCGCCTTTATTCTGGTCATTATCACCGTCTTTTTGCTGCTTTTCCCCGTCTTCATCGCTATCTTCGTTTTTTTGGGGGGATTCCACCGCAGGAGAGCCATTTTTCGGTTCTTCGGCTTCTTTTCCTCCCTGACAAGCGCCTAAAACCGTAGTCAAGGTTAACAGAATCAGCAAAACTAAGGATTTGATTTTCATGGTCTTTCTCCCCACTCGATCGATAAATATAACAATTTTAAGGCTTTTGGGCGGTGGATAGCTTGGCTAATGCCAAGAAAGTGCATTCCCAGACTAAACGGGGTTGAACGTAGGCTAACAGCTGCCGGCGGGTTTTTTCCAAGATTTCTAAAATCGATCGCTCTCGTCGTCGTTGCCAATCCTCATACTGAAGATAACTCACATACCATAATTGGGTTTCCGTGTCAAGATTTTGAGCGATAATTTTGGCTAATTCCAGTGCTTGGGAGAGTTTTAGGGGAAATTTGCCGGAAGATCGCGGTAAATCTTGGGGGAGACTGTCGAGAAATTCTAAAGCAGCGATCGCTTCTCCGGGGCTACCTTGGGCTAAACCGAGAATTGCCGGATAATTGAGAACGCGAGCGTGTCCGTTAGAGCGGAGGACTTGAGCGAGATTTTCTTCCGAAAGACGCTGAAAAGGGATATGTTGACAGCGAGAAACGAGAGTCGGTAGTAAAGAGGAGGGACTGGGAGCAATCAGGATTAAAGTGGCTTTCCCCGGTTCCTCAAGCGTTTTTAAGAGCGCATTTGCCGCCGATTCCGTCATGGTGTCTGCTTCCTCGATCACCACCACAGAGCGGGCCGATTCCAGGGGAGGACGACTTAAAAAGTTAGTAATCTCGCGAATTTGTTCGATGCGGATTTGCGGGGGGGCTTTACGCTTGAGATTGCTTTCCTGTGCTTCTTTTGCGGTGAGCAGTTTGCCTTGGTGTTGATAAGTGGGTTCAATCCAGAGTAAATCGGGATGATTGCCCCCGAGAAAGCGTTTCAGGATTAATTCTCTTGCTTCCGGCGATCGATCTCTAGTTAACAAGTCTTGACAGAAACATTTTGCGGCCAGATTGCGTCCGATCCCCCTAGCGCCGGCGAATAAGTAAGCGGGAGCGATCGAATTGACTTCAAGCGCTCTTTGTAGTAGTTCAATGGCCTGATTTTGACCGATTAACCTTGACCAATTTATCATCTTTTCCCTGCCATGGCTCGCTATTGCTGTTCCTATTTTGTCGGGATTTCTCCTCATCAGACCGGGTTTTTATACGATGATATATTAAGTTTGGGTGAATTTGAAATCATCAAGCGCCGGACCGATGTCTTGCTTTTATCGGA
>NZ_JASJFG010000876.1:0-14945 GCF_030065375.1 Microcystis sp. M49636_WE2
AGAATTAATCGCCCTCTGCTGTTTTTTGGGCTATACCTATCAAGGGCCTCCCTTCCGTCTCGGTTATCAAGGATTAGGTGAAATTATCTGTTTCTTTACTTTTGGACCCTTGGCGATTGCCGCTGCCTACTATTCCCAAGCAGGTTCTTTTTCTGTCTCTAGTCTAGCGGCTTCAATTATTATCGGGATTACCACTTCTATCATCCTTTTTTGTTCCCATTTCCATCAAGTCGCCGATGATCTCAAAGCGGGTAAAAAATCACCTATTGCTCGTTTAGGTACTTTAAAAGGTTCTAAAGTTTTAACCGCAGTGACGGTTATCGTTTATGTTTTAACGGTGGTTTTTGTGCTGCTGCAGGTTTATCCCCCTCTCACCCTTTTAATCTTCCTTAGTCTCCCTTTCGCTTGGCAATTAGTCCACCACGTTAACCAAAATCACGATCAACCTCAGCTAGTCAGTAACTGCAAGTTTATAGCGGTTAATCTTCACTTTTTTAGTGGCATTCTCTTCTCCCTTGGCTATTGCCTTGCTTCCCGTTGATCAACCCGATTTTTTTCTTAAACCCCTTTATCAGTTATCAGTTATCAGTTTTGAGTTTTAAGTTCACTGATCACTGTTTACTGATCACTGATGACTGTACCCGATCGAGTTTGCACCGATTAACGGAAAAGTGACAGAATAGGGAGATAGATCGCCACAAATCAAGGTTAGCATGAGTGAACAGCCCCTCGGATCGGTTATTCAAGGTTCCCTGAGTGAAGGTTTAGAAATCCGTCTTTATCCGGATATTTCGGTAGAAGATATGCGCGTCGGTAAGTTTTTAGTGGTGCAAGGCACTCGCTCGCGTTTTTTCTGTCTCCTCACCGATGTCTCCCTGGGTAACTCTAGTCCCCGAATTATCGCGAATCCTCCCCATCCCGATGATAGTTTTATGCGCGATGTTTTAGCGGGTAGCGGTACTTATGGTACTATTGAACTATCACCTATGCTCATGTTTACGCCGACTGGAGGTAATTCCCCGGCAGTTTCCGACACTTCCTTAGGCTCTTTTCAACCCCAAACCAGCGCCGATTTAGAATTACTGCCAGTTAAAACTATTCCCGCGCATTTTAGCCAAGTTTATGAAGCTTGTGAGCAGGATTTTCGCATGGTTTTCGGTTGGGAAGATGATCCCACCAGAAAGAATTTTGCTATTGGTCAACCCCTTGACATGGACGTGCCAATATGTATTAATCTCGATCGCTTTGTGGAGCGTAGTAACGGTGTTTTTGGCAAATCCGGGACGGGAAAATCCTTTTTAACCAGGCTCTTAATTTCGGGTATTATTCGCAAACAAGCAGGGGTTAACCTCATGTTTGATATGCACTCGGAATACGGTTGGGAAGCGATGAAAGAAGGGAAGGAGGTTTCTACGGTGAAAGGATTATGTCAATTATTCCCCGGACAGGTGGAAATTTATACCCTCGATCCCGATTCTACCAAACGCCGGGGAGTACGAGGAGCGCAGGAATTATTCTTAAGTTATAATCAGATTGAAATCGAAGATATTCGTTTAATCGGTCGGGAATTAGGCATCTCAGAAGCTAGTTTAGATAATGCCAATATTCTCTATAACGAGTATGGAGAATCTTGGATTACTCAGTTATTAAATATGAGTAACGAGGATATTAAAATCTTCTGTACGGAAAAACAAGGCCATGCGGGATCAATCATGTCCCTCCAGAGAAAATTAATGCGTCTAGATAGTTTGAAATATTTAAGAAGTGCTTGTCCCCACAATTATATCGATCAGGTTTTACAAGCTTTAGATGCAGGTAAGCACGTTGTCATTGAATTTGGCTCCCAAAGTAATATGCTTTCCTATATGTTAGCCACCAATATGATCACCCGTCGGATTCATGCTAATTATGTTAAAAAAGCTGAATATTTTTTACAAACCAAAAACCCCGTTGATCGGCCGCAACAGTTAGTGATTACCATTGAAGAAGCTCATCGATTTTTAGATTCTGCCGTGGTGCATCAAACTATTTTTGGAACTATCGCCAGGGAGATGCGAAAATACTTTGTTACTCTCTTAATTGTCGATCAAAGACCTTCAGGAATTGATAACGAAGTTATGTCTCAGGTAGGGACGAGAATCACCTGTTTATTAAACGATGAAAAGGACATCGAAGCCATATTTACTGGGGTTTCTGGAGGGGGAAGTTTGCGATCAGTTTTAGCAAAATTAGACTCAAAACAACAAGCTTTAGTTTTAGGTCATGCGGTCCCTATGCCGGTGGTAATTCGTACTCGCGCCTACGATCAAAAATTCTATACTGAAATAGGCGCAACCGACTGGCGAGAATTACCCGATGAGGAAGTTTTAGCGGCGGCCAAAATTGCCAAAGCTGATCTAGGATTTTAGAAAAATTAACTTTTGATTGTAGAATAGAGTTGGATTGTTTTTACTGTTTACCCCCCATGACCGCTCAAATACCGATCTCGAAGATCAGCCTATACGATCGAGATTTTCAGCTATGGATCGAGACAACCGTTAACCAATTACGACAGGAGGATTTTGCCTCGGTAGACTGGACTAATCTGATCGAGGAATTAGCAAGCATGGGAAAAAATAATCGACACGCTCTCAAAAGTTTGTTAATTCAATTATTAGCTCATCTGCTCAAGTTAGTTTATTGGCAGACGGAAAGAAAGTATAATGCTAATAAATGGGAAGCGGAAATTATTAATTTTCGAGTTCAAATTGCCGATCTGCTGGAAGACAGTCCTAGCTTAAAACCTTATCTCCTCGAAATTTTCGATTCTTGTTATGGAAAAGCTAGGCAAATAGTCTCGAAATTGAGCAAGCAAGAAATTCCCATAGAAGTCATTATTACCCCAGCAGAAACCCTGGATGAAAACTGGTTTCCCTAACTATGCAACAAGGTGATTTAATCGAGATCGAGATTACCGACCTCAACCATACGGGCGAAGGTGTGGGAAAATACCGAGGACAGGTGATTTTTGTGCCAGATACGGTTATTGGCGATCGCATTCAAACTCGCATCACCTATATCAAAAAAAGTCATGCGATCGGCAAACTACAAACTATTCTACAAGCTTCTCCCCATCGTATCCGTCCCCGCTGCATCGTTGCCGATAAATGTGGTGGCTGTCAATGGCAACACATCGAGGATCAATTTCAGCTGCAGGTCAAAAAAGAGCAAGTACAAGAGGTATTAACCAGAATTGGTGGTTTTACCGATCCTTTGGTTTATCCTCCCCTCACCGGTAATTCTCCCCTCGCTTATCGCAATAAAGCTACCTATCCCCTCGGATTTTCCCCCACCGGCAACGTGCAAGCGGGTTATTATCGTCGCGGCAGCCATCATCTGATTAATCTCAATCAATGTCCGATTCAAGATCAGGCTTTAAATCCGTTTCTGGCAGAGATAAAACGGGATATTCAGGAGCAAGGCTGGTCAATTTATGATGAAAAGACCCACCAAGGACAATTACGCCATTTATCCCTGAGAATTGGCCGCCACACCGGAGAAATTTTATTAACCCTGATTAGTAATGATCATAATTTACAGGGAATTGAGACACAGGCGCAGCAATGGCTGGCAAAATACGGCAATTTAGTCGGTGTAACCGTGAATTATAACCCCGAGCGAGGTAATGCTATTTTTGGCACTCAGACCACAACTATCGCCGGAAGGGACTATATTACCGAAAAGTTCGCCGGATTAACCTATCAATTGGCTGCCGATACCTTTTTTCAGGTTAATACAGAGGCTGCTGAAGCCTTATTTGCGGTTATTTGTCAGAAATTAGACCTTAAAGGTGAAGAAATTCTTATTGATGCCTACTGTGGCATCGGTACTTTTACTTTACCCCTCGCTAAACGGGTTAAAGAGGTGATTGGACTAGAATCCTATAGCTTTTCCCTCGATCGAGCCAAGATTAACGCCCAATTAAATAATATTACCAACACAACCTTTATTTTAGGGGCCGTAGAAAAAACTTTACCGCAACTGACAGTTAAACCCGATATTATTCTACTCGATCCGCCCCGCAAAGGTTGTGATCGCTCTGTCCTTGATAGTCTGTTACAGCTGCAAAGTCAACGCATTGTTTATATCAGTTGTCAAAGTGCAACTTTAGCCAGAGACTTGCAATATCTCTGTAAAACAGGCGATTATCAACTGCTAGAAGTGCAAACAGCTGATTTCTTTCCCCAAACTCCCCACGTCGAATGCGTCGCTTTTCTTAGACAAAAAACAGCGAATATGGTAGGATGAAATGGGAGGAAAACCCAGACACTTTAGCCGTTTATAGCTGAAAAGTCAATGGTTAAGAATTATAGCATATTAGTATCCGTTCCAGTCAACTACTTTTTTGATTAATTACCCGCTCAAAGTGGCCTTGATTCTCGATTGGTTTGTAGATCAATCATAAAAATATCTAATCAATCTCAGAGACAGAAAAGGGATAAAACATGACTCATTAGGTATGGCAATCAACTAGATCGACGGTTAAGAGACCTTAATCTTTCTGTAAGAGAACAGTCATTGAATATAAGCTAGAGGTAAAGTGCGTGATTGCTATTTCACTGCCAACAAGCAAACGAAGTTGGAACACCATGAGTTTCGCTTCCACCTTGTATCTTTGTCCGATTTTAGATTTATTGACCGCTAGTATTCCCGAAGAATTAGAACCAGAAATTAGATTAGGATTGCAAGAAGCTTTAGTTAATGCCGCTAAACACGGCAATCATCTCGATCCCAGCAAAACCGTGGTCGTTCACTTTTCCAGCAGTAAAGACGAGTATTCTTGGGTAATTACCGACGAAGGTTGTGGATTTACGCCAGGTTGTCACCATCATGGCTGTAGTTGCGATTGTCCCAATTTTCCCCCCGAAGAAGCGGAAAATGGCCGAGGACTGTGTATGTTATATCAAATCTTCGACCAAGTTCACTGGAATCAAACAGGAACCCAACTAAAACTTTCTAAACAAATTAAACAGGAACGCTGGTTGAATTAATGAGCATGACCGTGAGAAGGACAGGGAGGAGCAGAAATCGAGCGATCGAGCCAGCCTGTAGCCTGTTGTAGCCGAGGAAGTGCTTCTTCTGGCTGATTATCTAATAAAAACACCAAAGCCGTCCCTAATTGTTCAGCGGCCCGAGCATTACGGTTGGACTTCAGACGATGCCAGTCAATCGGTGCGATCGCCAAACGTTCCGCCAAAATCCGCGCCAATTCCAGGGTAGATAGATCATCAAGAGTCTGAGATGAGGAAGAGACAGGGGATGGAATCATAATCAAAAGGTCTCGTAAAACCGTAAAATCGTCTATAACTATAGTTTAGACGCAGGCAATCGGATCGAGTCCATGTCCTTAGAAGAAAACCCATACCCTAACGATGAATCGGCAGAATTTACCCAAGCAATTGCAGAAGTCGAAGCGGCGATCGCAACACTAAAAGACCGTTATCGACAGATCAAAGAAGCAGAACAGCAAAAAAAAGACCTAGAAGCACAATTTAGCCAAATAGAACCCCAATGGCGGGAAAATCCCCTACCTGAACTAGAAAAGGAATTGGTACAAATTCGCGAACAGATTCAAGAATTAGAGGTAATTTTAGAAAGCAATTTACTCAAAGAAGGGGAATTAAAGCGCCTATTCTGGGAAGGAATCCGTCGCGGACTGCTGGGGGAAGTTTTTTGGCAAATTGTCCGCTTTGGTGGTATTGGAGTCTTACTGGGTTGGATTCTGCGATCCTGCAGTGGGTGATGAACTGGTATCTAAATTATTTGTTAAGACGGCACTGGGGAGGAGAGAAGGATCTCTCTTGGATTTGGTGGGTAAAATGTATTCTGAGATACATTCCTCCTAGCGAGGGGGTGGAACGAACCACAAAGACACAAAGGACACAAAGATCGATCGATCATATAGTAAGTTAAACTTATCACACAGAACCTAGAAGAGGAGAGAAGGTAGCTTTTTTTCAGGGAATGCTCACCTAATACTGCTCACTGAAAAATCGCCTATCTCCCCATCTCTCTATTTCGGTAAAATTCGGCCAATAGTGCGATTTTCCGGGGTAAAAGTCTCTTTAGCCACCCGTTGAATATCGGCCGCGGTGACAGCATTATAAGCATCTAATTGGGCGAATAAATTACGCCAATCGCCGGTTTTTACCTCGTATTCAATCAAAGATCGCGCCATGCCCATGTTAGAATCAAGACCTCTTAATAGGGCTGCCCGTAGTTGATTTTTAACCCGTTCTAATTCCTGTTCCGAAACCGGTTCATTTTTCAATCTTTCCAATTCCAAATTCAAACCCTGCGCTACTTCCTCCAGGCTGACATTAGGAGCGCTCAGAGCATAGAATAACAGCAAATTCGGGTATTTATCCCCCGGAAAGCCGTTAAATCCCTGGGCAGCGAGGGCCAGTTGTTTGTCCTCCACTAAAGCTTTATACAGTCGCGAAGTTCTTCCTTCACTCATTAAAGTGGCGATAACCTCGTAAACCGCATGATCGGGATGATTGAGGGCGGGACGATGGTATCCTTCTAAATACCAAGGCTGCGAGGCTAATTTTAGGGTAATTTCCTTTGTTTTGGTTTGGTTCGGTTCCACTACCGTCACCTGTGGGGGTTTCGGTTTAGCGGGAAAACGACCAAAATAAACCTTAGCTAACTGTTTGACCTGTTCTGGGTCCACATCCCCGGCGATAGCTATGGTTAAATTACTGGCAGGATAAAATTTATCGAAAAAGTTTTGGATATCTGAGGGTTCCAGATTGCGAATATCTCGATCGTAGCCGATAACGGGACGTTTGTAGGGATGGACAGTATAAGCTTGATCGAGAAAAGCTTCGATTAATAGACCCAAGGGGCTATTATCCGTCCGCATCCGTCTTTCTTCCAGAATTACGTCTTTTTCTTTGTAAAATTCCCGTTGGAACACCGGTTCTAAAAATCTTTCCGATTCCAAAGACATCCATAATTCCAATTTATTCGACGGGAAACTGTAAAAATAGCTAGTTGCATCGCTGGAAGTGGTGGCATTTAAACCGACTCCTCCCTGAGTTTCGACGATTTGCCCGTATTCGTTGCGTTGGACGAATTTCTCGGACTCTGCCTTAGTTTTTTGAAATTCTTCCGTTAATTTAGCCACTTCTGCGCTTTTACCCGCTTTTTTGGCTGCTTGCAGTTCTTTGTCTATAGCTTCAAGGCGATCGAGGACTTTTTTCTCGCTAAGATAATCGCTAGTACCGATGGTTTTTGTGCCTTTAAAGGCTAAATGTTCCAAAAAGTGGGCAACTCCTGTTTTACCGTCTGGTTCATCGGCACCTCCCACATCCGCGTAGGTGACAAAGGAAATAACCGGGGCATCGCGATTTTCTAGGATAATAAATTTTAGTCCGTTATCGAGGCGAAATTCGGTAATTTTTTGTTGAAATTGCTTAAGGTAGGGGGTAATCGATTGTACATCGGCTGGTTGCTCTTTTGCTTGGGCAAAAAGGGGTGAGAAACTTCCAAAACCCCAAAACACAAGGAAAGCGACCCAAAAGCCGATTACAGCCCGATAATAGGGGTTATTTTTAATGATCATAGATAGTTTTATCAGGTGTCGTGGGAGCGAGAGATCGGCTCTCCCAGGTTTGGTAGGTAAAATGTATTCTAAGATACATTCCTCCTAGCGAGGGGGTGGAACGAACCACAAAGACACAAAGGACACAAAGATCGATCGATCATATTGTAAGTTAAACTTATCACACAGAACCTAGAAGAACCAGAGATTGATCGCTCTGTTCGATCTTAGCAGTCGATTGTTAGGAGAGGGGAGATGGGGCGCTTTTTTCAGTGTTGCCAAAGGCACGGCGTAGCCGTCCAGTAAACAGTAATCAGTTATCAGTTATCATTTCATTGTTTACTGTTCACTGTATCTCAACAGTAGAAGAATTTATATAACATCGTCAAGTTTATTACTGTTTGGGCGACTATCACTGCCCATCTAAAATGCCTCTGAGGGGGTTGCGGGCTTTTTCTTCTAATTCTTTACCTCGCACCCAAAGGACAGTACAAAATCCGAAGATAACTAGCCAAAATAGGGATATTGATTGCCATTCCCAAGATAGGCGATGATACAGAGCAAAAGAGGTAAACCCAAATACAATGGGAAACCAACAAAACCAGGGAAAAGCCAATATCGACAAGAATCGCACCCATCCTAAATCTGTTTTTTCTTTAGCCCGATACCAAATTCCCAAGCCCGAGCCGATAGCCGCAACCCCAGCCCCAGCCACAGCGCAAGCCACAGCCACAGCCACATCCCCAGCCACAGCCACAATCACAGGCACACTCACAGCCGCAGCCACAGGCACACCCACAGCCACAGCCACATCCCCAGCCCCAGCCGCAGCCCAAGCCACAGTCCCAACCGCAGCCACAGTCAGAAGCGCAGCCACAGCCCAAGCCACACCCACAGCCGCAGCCCAAGCCGCAGCCGCAACCCCCCTAGCCCCAGCCCCAGCCACAGCCCAAGCCACACCCACAGCCACAGCTAGAGGCACAGCCAAAGCCTTAGCCACACCCTTAGCCTCATACAAAGCTGTCACCCCTTCCCAAACTAGGTTTTTTCTGAGTAGTCGATACCATTCTTGGCAAAACGTCCAGGGTCCCAGTAAGCCCAATTGCATCAATAAAGTTGGCTCTGATAGCTCTGATTTTTCTTCTTTGGCTTTAAATTCTCGCCATAAAACTATTAAAAAAGACCAGACAACAACAATTGTGATTGCCATCAAGCCATTAACCCAACTTTTTGGCTGATTGAGCATAATAGCAAATATTTCAATTACAGATCCAAGAGAAAGCAAGAAGACAACAGTTAAAACAATTAGATATTCTCGGCCTTTTTTAAACTCATATTCTATTTTTTCAAAAAGATTGCGCCAGTCGTTTCTTGTGGGGCGGCGGTAGTTGATTAAGCGAAACAGTAAGGCAAATTTTAATTCAAGTGTCAGACTATTAAATAAATATAACCAACGCTGCTTTGGAGTGATTTTACTTAAAACTCGATCAACAAACTCTATTTTATTGTCTAAATTTTCAACTGTAACTGATTCCAATTCATTTTTTAAAGAACTTAATTGAGTCAGATTAATTTCATCTTGTAACTGAATCGCACATAAAGGAATGACTAACCGAGGATCGACTTCAAGAGTGATTGTGGGAATATCATCAGCAGAGCTTTCAATAATTGCAGCAGCAACTTTCTTGACAGTAGCAGAGAACTGAAAATTGCTTGAATTTTCAAAAGGTTGCCAAATCCAATTTAAGTCCGTTTCGATTACCTCTTGTGGCTGGCGCTTTTGTTTAACGGCTCGATTTTTTAGTCGGCGAATGAATCTGAATAGCATTAGTTTTCCTTCATGATAGAGTGCGATTGCGTTCAGCTTGACTATCTTCTAACTCCTTCAACAGTGCTGCAAGTCGAAAACTTACTTTTCCGCTTAAGTTCGGATCTTCCTGCAATCTTTCAAGTGCCTCAGCCGCTTCTGGTATGGCAATTTTAACTAAATCATCCATTGCTTCTATAGAGCCTTTTCGAGCTAAAGATTCTAGTTGATTAACTGCTAAACCTCCCATTCTGATCAACGCTTCTCGCACTTCTATAAAATGGGGTTGATTGGGATCATAGTAAATAACTAATTTTTCTACTGCTTGAGGCAAATTAGTGGCAGATAAGGCTTGAGCCGCTGCTTTTTGGCTGGCTGAATCATCTAAACTATCAACTAAAAAATTAAATAATGCTTTCCCTCTAGGACGAAAATCAGCCGCGACTGAGCCAAAAGCACTACAAATTGATTCATCGGTTCTCAATTGTGTCTTAAAATAATCTATAATCTCCTGAGCAACTTCTGCTTTTACTTCTTGAGCATCTGCTAGACATTCAAATGCTGTCAGTGCATCTTGTTGATATACCGCCGTAATTAAATCCGTACTATTGTTTGCCAATCCACACCATAACTTGACAATTTCTAGCCAGTCGCTAGGAGCATTTTGCCATTTTTGAATTAATTCATCTTGTTTGTCTGTTAAAGCTGCTGCTACGAAATATTCTTGTAGAGTGAGATGAGGAAAATAATAACGCTGTCCGCCATCAATGCGAAGCAATAATCCACTGCGTTTGACGATTTCATCAACGATAGAATTAGCCTCTTTATGCTCTAGATTTAATGAAGGTAAGACTTGTTTAACTTGTTCCCATACTTCAGAATCAAGAAGACTGCGGCGATCTTGCTGTTGTCGATTAGTGCTATTCTGAGCATAGAGTGCTAAATGTTGCAGAACTCGCCGCTTGTTGACACCACTATATTGATTAGATATATTTCTTTCTTGATCGCGCAATTCTAATAAAACATCAGTAGCTTTAGTGTAAAATTCGGCTCGCGAATGAGGTAAAACGAAGGGAGTATCAGTATAAAGATAAGCGATGATTGTTAACAGTAGGGGATTCCGCGCCAGTGCCATAATTTTCGGTTTAGCTCGCAAGTTTTGAATCAATTGTTCTACTGATTTCTCTGGCGGCATTTCCGACTTCCAAGCTTGCAAAAAGCGGCGCATTTGTTGATCACTAAATTCGTCAATCTCTAAAGTTTCCTCGGTATTATCGACAAACTCATTATGATAAACAGCCGTCCGACAGGTAATAATTACTCGACATTTTTTATAATTTTCTAATTCTAAAAAGTCCTTAAGACACCGAACAACAGAAGAGCGAACGCCACTACTAACCTCATCTAACCCATCTAAAAGCAGCAGCAAACGTCCGTCTTTTAAACCTTGAGAGATGAAACGATTAGCTTTGGGAAAATTATGGCGATCGCAAACTTCTACTAAATGTTGTTCTAACTTTTCTACTGTCAAATTAGCCTCATTGAGGCGGTTCAATTCTAGTAAAATTGGCACGGGACGATCGGATAAATTTTTGAATCGTCCTTCTGAATAGGAAAGTGCTAGATACTTTAATAACATCGACTTTCCCGAACCAGGCGCACCTTTAACCACTAAGCGGCGGTATTTTTGCACCGCATTTTCTGCTTCAATCAAAGAGCGATCGCTCGCTTTAAAAGCTTTTAAAGAAACATAAATCTCCCGCATTTCTAGGGGACGATGAGGACGAAAAGGTATATTAAGTTTTTGATATTTATTAATTAATGCTTGTCGATACTTTTTAAGAGCAATATTTTCAAATAAGGGTGTTCCAGCGAAGGTTTTATAAATCCATTTACTAATCGCTTCTAAAGACTGATTGAGCCATTTTTTTAAGGTATCACTAATAACATTCCACAAAATACCACCCAAAACAAGAATAACAAGCCCAGGTATCCAGGCAGGATATTTATTAATATCATATTGTTGTTCATAGATATCCCATAATTCATCCTGTGGAAAACAAGAAGCTTGAGAATTTACCTCTTTATACAAATTTAAAATATCACCAATTGTCTTTTTCTTTTTATCAGTATTAAAAAAGTTCAAACGGTCAGCTTCTGCATCTTTTTTTGCCCGATTTTGAATATCTCCCCTAAGTTGGTTACAGGGATTAGGTGCAGGAAGCTTTTTAGTAGAAACAGGCAAAATTGTCCCCCACGCGACTGAAATTGCCAGCGCTAGGACAAAAATCATCAATAACTGCTGCTTTTTCCAGTGAATAAACTTCATTGTCTGTACCGTTTCTTTGCCTTTTTCCCACATCCTGGCTACCAATATAACACTGATTTATACAGTATAGGCTACATATTAAGGAGAGGCACTCATGCACGAGGGGGAATAAATAATCAGTTTTTAATAACCAGATTCAGTATGATAACCGATGACTGATAACTGATAACTGATGACTGGGTTTTAGACAAAAAATCTCTCCCTAAAGAGGAGAGAAGTCAAAAAAAGCACGAATAACAATGGGGGGGAGGCGATTTTTATAGGTCGCCACCACGAAAAGCTAGTAGGAAAATGACAAAGGGGCCAGCTAACATGATTAGCGCCACGAAGGTGAGTTGAAAAATGGGTTCTAAATTGAGAGCCGCAAATAATTCCATGATGTCTCCTAACCTGTTTACAATGATTTAAAAGGCTAATCTGGTCAAAACCATTGTCTCTGGTCAAAACCATTGTCTATCATACAGGGGATGATTCGCTGGTTTTCCTGATTCGATACAAAAATACATAAAGTTTTGTTGCAATTCTGAATTTTCCCGCTTTCCTATTTCCTTCCCACCGAGGGACTATCTCAATGTTCAACTCTCTGGCCACATCTCCCGACTCGTTAACCCAAATTTACACTGGTTTTCAGGCACTCTCGGATCCCCTACGGCTGCAAATTTTGCAACTGTTGCGACATCAGGAATTATGCGTCTGTGAATTGCGCGATCATCTCGATATCGCCCAATCTAAATTATCTTTTCACCTAAAAACGCTAAAAGAAGCTAATTTAGTCCGCAGTCGTCAAGAGGGTCGTTGGATCTACTACAGCCTGAATCTATCTCAATTTCTTCTCCTAGAAGAATATCTATCCGAATATCGTCGTTTTAGTTCCCTCGTCCCCGCTCGTTTCTGCGAGGAAAATAAGTAACCAATCAAGATTTTTAGAAATATTAAAGCTTTATAACTAGCTTTTCCTCTTGACATATCAACTTTTTTTGAAATAATAAAGGTGGATTACCCAATCTCCCATTATTCTCTTTCCACCTTTGTGCGATGACTAATCAAATCAATCCTAAAGCCGCCAAAGCTGGCGGTAGCCTTAGTATTTTTGAAAAATACCTTACCCTTTGGGTTATTTTCTGTATTTTGGCGGGAATTGCCCTCGGTCGGTCATTTCCGGACGTAGCGCGGACTTTAGATGCCATGAGTATCTATAACGTTTCTATTCCGATCGCCATCTGTCTTTTCTTCATGATGTATCCGATCATGGTTAAGATCGACTTTTCTCAGGCTCTCCGGGCTGCCCGTACTCCCAAACCAGTTATTTTAACTTTAGTGGTTAATTGGCTGATCAAACCCTTTACCATGGTGGCGCTGGCTCAATTTTTTCTCGGCTGGCTGTTTCTGCCTTGGTTGAGTCAAACGGAGATTATCCGAGGACAGACGGTAAGTTTAGCTAGTTCCTACACTGCTGGAGCTATTTTACTAGGAATTGCTCCCTGTACGGCCATGGTTTTGATGTGGGGCTATCTTTCCTACAGTAACCAGGGTCATACCCTAATTATGGTAGCAGTCAATTCCCTAGCGATGCTTTTTCTCTACGCTCCTCTAGGTAAATGGTTACTGGCAGCTAATAATTTTGTAGTCCCCTGGCAGACCATTGTTTTTTCTGTGTTAATCTACGTTGGTTTACCGCTTATTGCCGGTATCTATAGCCGTCACTGGATTTTTAAACATAAAGGACGGGCCTGGTTTGAATCGCGTTTTCTTCACTATCTCAGTCCTGTGGCAATCACTGCCTTATTGTTAACCTTAATCCTCCTCTTTGCTTTCAAAGGCGATTTAATTGTTAGTAATCCCCTGCATATTTTCCTGATTGCTATTCCCCTCTTTATTCAAACTAATCTGATTTTTTTACTTAGTTATGTGGCCGCTCTCAAACTCAATTTAGTTTACGAAGATGCCGCTCCCGCTGCTTTAATTGGTGCTAGTAATCATTTCGAGGTAGCGATCGCCACTGCTGTGATGTTATTCGGATTGAATTCGGGGGCTGCTTTAGCGACAGTAGTGGGGGTATTGATTGAAGTACCTGTGATGTTAATGTTGGTAGAATTCTGTAAAAAAACCGCCTTTTGGTTTCCCAGAGATCCAGAAAAAGCCACCCTTCTTGATCCTCGTTGCTTGAGTTCTTACAAATAATTATTCACCATGATCCAATCGACTCACAAACCGAGAATTCTTTTTCTGTATGGCTCTTTGCGGCCACGTTCCTACAGTCGTTTACTAGCAGAAGAAGCGGCCAGAATTATCACTGAATATGGGGCAGAAGTGCGCTTTTTTGATCCCCGTGAATTGCCGATTTATGGCAGTGTTCCCGATACTCATGCCAAGGTGCAAGAATTACGAGAATTAAGTCAATGGTCTGAGGGTCAAGTCTGGTCATCTCCCGAACTTCACGGCAATATTAGCGGCATTATCAAAAACCAAATTGATTGGATTCCCTTAAGTATTGGTGCGGTTAGACCTACCCAAGGCCGCACCTTAGCAGTCATGCAAGTAAGCGGAGGTTCCCAATCTTTTAACGCGGTTAATACTCTGCGAATTCTTGGTCGTTGGATGCGAATGTTTACTATTCCTAATCAATCTTCGGTGGCTAAAGCTTATCAAGAGTTTCACGAGGATGGCACGATGAAAGATTCCCCCTATCGAGATCGAGTTATTGATGTAATGGAGGAACTTTATAAGTTTACCATTCTCCTGCGAGATCAGGTAGATTATCTGACTGATCGCTATAGTGAAAGGAAGGAAAAATCCGCCCAAGAAATAGCCACAATTGCCCATAAAGCTATTAATTAAATCAATTTCTAGGAGTTAAAATCATGAAAAAAGTTATGTTTGCCTGTAGAAAAAATTCCTGTCGTTCCCAAATCGCCGAAGGTTTCGCTAAAACTTTAGGTGCGGGTAAAATTGCCGTCACCAGTTCTGGATTAGAAGCGGCCAAAGTTCACCCCGGAGCAATCGCAGTTATGCAGGAAATTGGTATCGATATTACCGACCAAACTTCTAAACCAATTAGGGATTTTAATCCTGAAGATTATGATGCCGTTATCTCCCTATGTGGTTGCGGTGTCAATCTGCCGGAAGGATGGGTTTTACAGGAAATTTTCGAGGATTGGTTAATTGATGATCCCGATGGTCAACCCATCGAAACTTTTCGCCGAGTTCGCGATGAAATTAAG
>NZ_JASJFG010000602.1:0-1349 GCF_030065375.1 Microcystis sp. M49636_WE2
CACCACGGAGACGGAAGAATTCCCCGAAAATATCACCGGCAGCTATCGGGAAAGATTGCGCCAAGAGGTGGCTAATCTGCGGGAAACTAACCTTTCGGAAACCCAGAAAAGTATCGCTATTCCCGTCGATAATCCCGCAGAAACTGTCGAGGATCGGCAAATAACCGCTAATCCCCAATGGACCGCCCTTCGTTCGCGTTCTAACCAAAGCACCCCCCCCCAGATTATCGGTTCGGCTCCTACCAATGTGGAAGAATATAATGACCGCCTACGAATTCCCGTCGGCGAAACCGTAGAACCTTCCCTTCCTCCCCTCGCTAATCCTGATGAGCATTTACCTAATCCCGCCCCTATTTTTACCGGCTTTATCTGGCCCACCAGGGGGGTGTTAACCTCCGGTTTCGGTTGGCGCTGGGGCAGACCTCATCGCGGCATCGATATCGCCGGTCCAGTGGGTACACCAGTTGTGGCGGCGGCCGCCGGTGAAGTAATCTCCTCCGGTTGGAATTCTGGCGGTTATGGCAATCTGGTGAAACTGCGTCACCCCGATGGTAGCGTCACTCTCTATGCCCATAACAGCCGTCTGCTGGTGCGTCGCGGCCAAACTGTTCAGCAAGGCGAGCCAATCGCCCACATGGGCAGCACCGGTTTTAGCACCGGCCCCCATCTACATTTCGAGGTTCACCCCTCCGGCCAGGGAGCAGTCAATCCCATGGCTTTCCTGCCAGGCAGACGTTAAAGATGCCCGCAAAGGGAAGAAAAAATCTTCCCTTTTTTGCTCTTGTGCAATCGGGTGATTATGTGTTATGATTGATAACTGTGTAAACAACGGCTTAGTAGCTCAGTTGGTCAGAGCAGGGGACTCATAAGCCCAAGGTCGGCAGTTCAAATCTGCCCTGAGCCATTGGACAAGATCCAAGAAAACCAGCAAGATTATAGTCAGGGGATATCTCGTTCCCTTTTACTTGGGAACGCTCCCTTCAGGTTCTACCTGATAACTTTTTACTGATAACAGCAGCAAGGGAATTCCAAAATTTATTATATCAATTGTACTATAAATTTTGCCGATACAGTCACTACCATAATATTATGGTAGGATCGCCTAGGGGTCAGTGAGTTTATCGAACTGCGTGCGCCCAAAATGTCCTATAGATATTTCGACCAAATTGAGATGCAGCCACGGAAACGCTCTAGACCTGAAGAGGTAAAAATTTATGAAAGCTGAAGATTTTGACCGCAAATTTGATGATGGAGAAAATATCATCGAATACTTGGATTTAACTAAAATTAAACGTTCTAATTCCGAGGAACAAACAATTGCGTTTGAGTTTCCCTCATGGATGGTAGAG
>NZ_JASJFG010000463.1:0-1067 GCF_030065375.1 Microcystis sp. M49636_WE2
TCCGCCAATGCGATCGCACCACTATTAATCATAGGATTACGGGGAAAACCGCGATCCTCTTGCAGTTGAGTTAAGGAATTAAAAGGATAACTAGAAGCTTGTTTTCCCACGCGACGAAAAACAGCATCTTCCCCTAAATGGTTTAAAAGATATAATAACAAAAAAGGTTTAATCACACTCATCAAAGGAAAAGTTACAGTTTCATCTCCCCAAGACAAAATCTCCCCCTCAAGACAGTGAATCTGAAGAGCGAAAACCTCGGGATTAACTCGGTTCAAAACTGGTATATAATAGGGAGTCTGACCCTTCCTATCCAATAAATGCACCTCCCCAATCCAAGCTTGTATATCTTCCACCCTTAATCTAGTTAATCGGTTCATTTTTTTAATCCATGTACTCAGTCAAAGAAGCAGAATCTATAATTTTAACTCAAATTCAACCCCAAAAGCAAACAGAAAAAGTTTCTCTAGAGGCAGCTTTTGGGCGCATTTTAGCCGAAGATATCAGCAGTGATTTAGACTTTCCCTACTGGGATAATTCCGCAATGGATGGCTATGCTGTCCGCTACGAAGATGTCAAAGACACTAACCCAGAAAATCCCGTTACTTTAAAGATTATCGCCGAAATTCCCGCCGGCAAAGCCCCCGAAAAAATTATTCAACCAGGAGAAACAGCCCGAATATTTACAGGAGCGATGTTACCCGCCGGCAGTGATACGATTATCATGCAGGAAAATACTAACAAAAAAGGGGAGCGAGTGGCGATTCTTATCCCTCCCGAAAAAATAGGTCTTTTCGTGCGTCAACGTGGCACATTCTATCAAGCAGGAAATACCTTATTAAAAGCCGGTATTGCCCTTAATTCTCCAGAAATAGCAGTTTTAGCCACGGCACAAGCTACCGAATTAACAGTTTTTTCCCGTCCGAAAGTGGCAATTTTCTCCACGGGAGATGAATTAATTAATCCCGATGAAACCCTCCAAAAAGGTCAAATTATTGACTCAAATCGCTACGCTTTAACCGCATTTGTCGCCAGTTTAGGGGCAATTCCCAGACCTTTAGGTATAA
>NZ_JASJFG010000002.1:0-2821 GCF_030065375.1 Microcystis sp. M49636_WE2
GACACCCCCCTTATCAAGGGGGGACTAAGGGGGGATCGACACCCCCCTTATCAAGGGGGGACTAAGGGGGGATCGACACCCCCCTTATCAAGGGGGGACTAAGGGGGGATCGACACCCCCCTTATCAAGGGGGGACTAAGGGGGGATCGAACCTAAAATCCATTTTTAATTTAATCATAACCAGCTACTTAACTCGGTTTTAAATTAAAGAAATTTATCAGGGGAGAATTGTCCCAACTGAGACAGTAGGAAAATTAATAATACTCCTTTAGATAGAGGTATTAAACAGGATTTTTTGTCTTTCTAAAACCTGAGTTTGTTTCAGGGTCACACGGGTTATCTTTTTAGAGGAGCAAAAGTACCTTGCTGTAGGGATGAATTGCCTTCCCCCTGTTTTCTTCCGTTAGGGAATTAATTCTTCTGCAATTCCAGTTTTAACGATCAAAACTGTTAAGTTTTATACATTGTAAGTAGGTGGGTGGAATTAAATATAAGACGAACGTAGGTTGGTTTGAAGTATGAAACCCAACGCCCGCTCATGTTACGCTACCGCTAACCCATCCTACAAATAATTGTGCCGCTCTACTTACCCCTCTTGATTAAGTTTTGTAAAGAATTGAGAGATTTTTTTAAACTAGAGCCTGTTTATTTGTCCAACTTTCACCCAAAAATTTTGGGTATATTTGTTAACTTTTGGGTAGTTATGTTTAAGAAAAACTCCGATAAATTGGACAAAAAATAGATAAATATTGCCAAAAAAAAGTTTTATAAAACACTTGATTTTTTTGAAAAGTTTCGCTATAGTTCTGTCAAGTCAAACAAAAAGTTATCAGCAAGCTTAACCCTTGCCTGACCTCTTTTGATGGCTATAGGACACACAATTAACGCTGGATAATTCAGTTATGATGACAACCAACAAATTAACCAAAACCTTTGCTTCTGGCTCTCTAGCGATCGGCATCGCTACCCTTTCCTCTGTTGCCGGTTCTCTACTCGTTGCTCCCTCTGCCCAAGCAGTTCAAGTATTCTGCAACACGGGCGGTTCGTGGATGGTAGGAGACAAGACGATCTCCGATATCCTGTGCGATGGTTTTACCACCCCAGATAGCTTCCTCAGATTCGCCCAGTCTGGCCTTACTTACGATTTTGGTGGTCTGTTCGACCCCCTTGAAAACACAGCAGGAAGTGTTTCCTATAAGCTCCAAATCAACGGTCCTAAGGAATTCGCAGGTGTGGAATTAGATAGCGATTGTGACGATCTGCAGGGTGGTGCTTGCAACGTAAATAAAAAAGTATGGGGCGATGCTCTAAATGGTACAAACCTTCTTGCCGACCTGTATTCATTCAACGGTGAAGAAGACTTCGGCTCCCTTTCAGGACAAACTATCTATGTTCTCGATTCATGGACTCCCACCGATTCAGCTGCACTTTCTGGTATCGAAAACGCCTACACCCAAACCGTCCCCGAACCGGGTACTATCCTCGGACTTTTGGCAGTGGGTGGTTTAGGATTGGTTTCCCGCTTCAAGAAGCAAAAATAACAGTTACCAATGTCTTGCACACATTGATAACTGTGACGTTGAACAAGAACAGCTAAAGGTTAGCTCCCCGTCTGGGTTTCTAGCTTTTAGCTTTCCCTGTAAGTATTGATTGTAATATAAGCCAACACCTGATTTTTGTTTTTAATCAGCTTCTGTAGGGGCGTATGGCGTCGGCCCTCCCTGCCAAGGCAATGCCTGGCGAAGGCAATTAGCCCCTACGGTGGGAAAAATTAGAGTATTGTACAGTGTAATTCTGTGCGGCCATTTAGGGGAATTCCTCAAGGCTATATAATTAAGCCTTGGGTAATTTGTCCCACCATAATTCTTGACCGCGAAAAACTGATGTCCTCTTTACTCTCCGCTATTCCCCTCGACGCAATCGCTTATAATTCCCAGGGTTTAGTACCAGCGATCGCTCAAGACTATCTTGATGCTACAGTGTTAATGATGGCCTGGATGAATCGGGAATCCCTCGAAAAAACCCTCACCACCGGGGAAGCGTGGTATTGGAGTCGTTCTCGTCAAGAATTGTGGCACAAAGGGGCCACCTCGGGCCATATCCAAAAGGTGCGTCAAATTCGCTACGATTGCGATAGTGATGCTATCCTACTGACTATTGAGCAAATCGGTGATATCGCCTGTCATACTGGCGAAAGAAGCTGTTTTCATCAAGTAAATTGGCAAAAATCACCGCCAGCGGCCGACACCCTCTCGGAATTGTTTAAGGTAATTTGCGATCGCAGAGACGATCCTCATCCGGAATCCTACACCTGTAAACTTTTGGCCGGGGGAGATAACAAAATTCTCAAGAAAATCGGCGAAGAATCGGCAGAAGTGGTCATGGCCTGCAAAGATAATGATGGCGATGCTATTGCCTCAGAAGTGGCCGATCTTTTTTATCATACCCTCGTCGCCCTCGCCTATCATCAAGTCCCCCTGCGAGATGTCTATAAAAAACTGCAAGACCGGCGCCGGTAATCAGTTATCAGTTATCAGTTATCAGTTTTAAGTGTTAAGTGTTAAGTTTCCGATTCCTGAATACCGTCTCCTGAATTCCGACTCCTGACTTGAAAATAGAGGCTGAAATAACGCAAATTCGTCAATCATACTAAATCCATTGAGTATAGGCTACATATCAGGAGAGGCACTCATGCAAGGGGAGTGACTCTTAAATTATTACAGATGTGTCAGCAGCTGCGTGTAAGCATCCCACCGAAAAACTAATGCGCGGGGGGTTTGGGGGCGGCGCCACGCCCCCAACGGGGGGTTTGGGGGGTAGA
>NZ_JASJFG010001035.1:0-4845 GCF_030065375.1 Microcystis sp. M49636_WE2
ATAGCCGCGATTGACTCAAAAAACGCAGTATTTTCGCTTTTCCAGAGGCATCGACACTGCTGAGGATGGAAGCGGTGCGACCTTCTGCGATCGCTCTTTCCTGGGGCCAATCTTCTAAAAATCCCTCCTCATCCAAGGCTAAATCGGAAATCCCTTGAAAATAGGAATCGATCGTCTGTTGTTGGGTAATGCGATTTTGTTGTATGGTTAAATCCTTAGAAATAACGTACTGTTCCCAGGCCACATAGACAGCTAACACGGCGATCATAATCTGTCCCAAGGCCCCCACCCACTCGGCCCAAGAACCGAACTCATCGTATTTAAAACTCTCTAACCATCGCAATATGCGCTCGTAAACTCCTAAATATTTCCCTAATCCGGCCAGAGCAGCTATAAAAACCATAAAAGCGAAAACCGTCTGACGTTCAGAGGGGGTGAGATAATGGGCGATCCACTGGCGAATAGAGGGCAAAATCACCTGTAAGGATATCAATATCGCTACTATCGCCCCAGAAAAGCCTAACCAGTCCCAGCTAAAGATGAGGCCGATGGTCATCAGCATCAGGGGGGCCAGTAGTAACCCCGCGTTACCCGGTCGAAGATCTTTTAATACTAGGATGCGCTGACGCACAGGATTACGCGAAGATAAAGAGGAGACGTATTCGGAAGCATCGGGGGCCGATAAACTGGTTTTACCGTTATTTTCGGGGTTATCGGCCCTATTTTCCACGGGGAGTTTTTCTGGGTCTTTGCGATCGCTCATATTAATCCTTGTCAAGAGAAAATAATTCCACACCGAAAACTGAGGCGAAAACCCTCGATAAATCTTGCTGTACTTGCCTAAGACTAATATTAGGCAGAAACTGCTGTAAACTGCCCACGGGTTTATTAGTAATCCCACAGGGAATAATCTCGGCAAAACCGCTTAAATCCGGACAAACATTGAGGGCAAAACCATGATAGGTAATCCAACGACTAACTTTAATACCGATCGCCGCTATTTTATACCCTTCTACCCATACCCCTGTCAGGCCCGCGATTCTTGCCCCCGACAATCCATAAATAGCGATAGTTTGCAGGATGACTTCTTCTAATTGTCGCAAATACCAGTGTAAATCCTGCTGATAATAGCGCAAATTGAGGATCGGATAGCCCACTAACTGCCCCGGACAGTGATAGGTGACTTCCCCTCCTCGCTCGATTCTATACACTTCTTTGTCGGTTTTGTCAAGATTAAATTTAATAAACTTAATATCTGAACCGGTACCGAGGGTGTAAACGGGGGGATGTTCCAGTAGCAGCAGCACATCGGGTAAGTCGGGATCGGCAATTCTCGCCGCCACCAGCGAGCGCTGTTGCGCCCAGGCCAGAGAATAGGGAGTGATTGCCTGAATTTTCAGCCCGCAGAGACGAGGTA
Organism: Microcystis sp. M49636_WE2; assembly: GCF_030065375.1. NCBI lineage: Bacteria > Bacillati > Cyanobacteriota > Cyanophyceae > Chroococcales > Microcystaceae > Microcystis > Microcystis sp. M49636_WE2. The sequence continues at coordinate 1,418 of NZ_JASJFG010001035.1, forward strand.
TTTTTTGAGCATTCATTGCGAGATTTGTCAAAATATTTAAGAAATGTAAAAGAGCGCAAAGGAAGATTAAAAGAAGGGAAGATATATATGTCGGGGAGAATACTAAGTGCTAATCTAAGGATATCCCATCTATTCGGATGTTAACCGTCGCACAGGAGAAACAATCACCGGATTCCCTAGCTGGCGGCCAAAATCGGTTTCTTTAAATAAAAGTTAACAGAACTTCGCACTTCTGTTAAGAGAAGCTTTGCAGAAACTTGTTAGAATAGAGGTAGATAAATCCAGTTGCAAATAGGCGCTCGACCCGATGAATTTTCCGCGCGATCCGACAAAAAAAAGAGAAAGAGAACACCGACAATATCTAGACTGTGACCTCTAACAACAGCGCGATCAAGCAGATTTTTGAGGATTAAATTCCTAGCATCAACATCCCTTAAAAATAGTTGATGTGGACGGTCTATAGCAAAATTTTTAGATGGAGTAGTGAGTATGAAGCTATTGATTCAGGGCAATAATATCGCTGTCACCGAAGCTATTCATGATTATGTGGAACAAAAGCTGGAGAAAGCGGTGAAACATTTTAACGGCATGACCACAAAAGTGGATGTTCACCTCTCCGTGGAAAAGAATGCACGCATTCCTGATCGCCACAAAGCGGAAGTAACGGTTTATGCTAATGGAACAGTGATTCGCGCTCAAGAAGGAAGCGAAAATTTATACGCGAGTATTGATTTAGTTTCTGATAAAATCGCTCGTCAACTCCGCAAGTATAAAGAAAGATTGGTGGATCATCGCACCAACGCCACCGTTAAAACTAGCGAGGTGGTGCAAGAGAAACCCTTAGAGGGTAGCCTAATCGGTGATCGCACTCCCGAATTACCTGCGGAAGTAGTGCGGATGAAATACTTTGCCATGCCACCGATGACTATTGAGGAAGCACTAACACAATTGCAATTAGTCGATCACGATTTCTTTATGTTCTGCAACAAAGACACGAACGAAATCAACGTTATCTATCAACGCAATCACGGCGGTTTTGGTGTTATTCAACCCCGTCCCGTTAACGTAAATGGCAAAGAACCCCATTAACAGTTAGCGACTACAAATAAAACCAAAGACTGGAGAATTTCTCCAGTCTTTTTCTCATCTAACCAAGATTAACTTTCACCACTTTATTTTTTTCTGCCACCGCTTTCGGGAGGCTGAGAGAAAGAATACCGTCTTGATAGTTAGCGGTAACTTGGCTATTTTGCACCTCCACTGGTAGGGTAATCAAGCGACTAAATTTACCATAATAAAATTCGCTGTTTTCCACTTCGGCAGGGCGTTGACGTTGCCCATTAATAGCCACCATTTGTTTGCTAACCTCCACATCGATATCTTTAATATCCACACCGGGTAATTCGATTTTTAATTCCACGGAATCCTCATTAACAGAGATTTCCACCGGGGGACGAGATACCAATGAAGTTGTCGGTAATACTTCTTGAAAAAGTTGATCGATTTGACGTTGGACAGAATTAATTTCCAGGAAGGGAGAATAAAGAGTGAAAGCCATAGTAATAATTTCCTTGAGAGGTTTTCTCTGACTGCGATTATCTCTATCTTAAGCAACTAACTTGGCTTCCACAAGACGGTTTTCAGGAAATAAAAAGTCGCAATAACCGATACAGTTATCAGTTATCAGTTATCAGTGGCAAGTGGGAAGTTGTGGGGTGTGGGGTGTGGGGTGTGGGGAGCAAAAAACCGACGGCTGACGGCTAAAATCACTGTTATAACCATTGTTGTAATTCCGGCCAACCCAAACCTTGACGCACGATATCCGGTTGATCGCAGGTAAAATCAACAATGGTTGACACTTCCGAACCGGGAGCCGAACCATCTTCGATAATTAAATCAACGATATGATCGAGGGCATCGAATAACCTAGCGGATTCTAATCCCTTGGTGGGAAAATCTCCCTCCTGATCGGGAAGATGGGCAGAACTAGAGATAATGGGATTTTCTAGGGTTTCGAGAATAGTGCGACAGATAACATGATCGGGAACCCGGATACCAGTGGTTTTCCGCTTCGGATTCATCACCACTTTCGGCACTAATTTAGTCGCCGGTAAGAGAAAAGTGTAGGGACCGGGTATAACTCGTCGCATAATCTTATAAGCATAATCGCTGACCACTGCGTACTCGGAAATATTCGACAAAGAAGAACAGAGAAACGTCAAGGGTTTATCATTAGATAGTTGCTTGATTTGGCGAACTCGTTCGACGGCGGATTTCACATTGAGATCGCAACCGATCGCATAGACGGTATCGGTAGGATAAAGCATAATTGCCCCGTTTTTCAGGGCATGACAGATTTCTTGGATAGAACGTTGTTGGGGATTTTCGGGATGGAGAGAGTAAATAGTAGCCATGATAGCAAAATCGTCGCCTATTGGGATTGTCCCACGGGAATCGCCGGGGATATGTGTTTAGGGGCGTTAGTAGATTTAGGAGTCCCCTTAGAATACCTGATTGCACAACTAAAAACTTTAGGAATCGAGGATGAATATCAGTTAAGGTCCGAAAAAGTGCATCGTCGCGGTCAAATTGCCACTAAGATTAACGTCGATGTCACTGCCGAGAAGTCCGCTGATCATCACCACCATCACCATCATACCCCCGCTCGCCATTTACCGGAGATTGAAAATTTAATTAAACAGGCAAATTTACCCCAGAAAGTCCAAGAATGGAGTTTAGCGGTTTTTCAACAACTTGCGATCGCAGAAGGAGCCGTTCACGGGATCGCGCCGGAAAAGGTGCATTTTCACGAAGTCGGGGCAACCGATGCCATTATTGATATCGTGGGGACTTGTTTGGGTTTGGATTGGCTATCGGTGAGTGAATTATACTGTTCTTCTCTACCCACCGGCGGCGGTACAGTTCAGGCCGCCCATGGTCGTTTACCGGTTCCTGTGCCAGCAGTAGTACAATTGTTTAGTCAGGGACAAGTACCAATTTATAGTAATGGCATCGAAGCGGAGTTAGTAACACCCACGGGGGCAGCTATTGTGACAACTTTAGCTAAAAGTTTCGGTAAACCGCCGAAAATGCAGTTAGAAAAGGTCGGTTTAGGGGCAGGTACAAAAGATTTACCGATTCCCAATCTTGTCCGGCTTTGGTTAGGGAAAAAAACACCAGAAAAGCTAGATGAAAGAGAAACTGTGGCAGTTTTAGAAACTCAAATTGATGACTTAAATCCGCAAGCGATCGCCTACTTAAGCGAGGCTTTATTACAAGTGGGTGCTTTGGATGTATTTAGTCAAGCAATTACTATGAAAAAATCCCGTTTGGGAATACTTTTGACAGTAATTTGTGCCTTGGATAAAATTGCTATTTGTGAAAATATGATCTTTCAGGAAACCACAACTTTAGGCATTAGAAGGACA
>NZ_JASJFG010000221.1:0-13258 GCF_030065375.1 Microcystis sp. M49636_WE2
GCGTGGTGGGAATTTGAGTAGTGGTCTGCCGAACCGCGCAAGCGTTACGGATGCGGGTCAGCATATCCGAGATGGTATCGTTAGCAGACATGAATTACCTGTTTTTCTCCTAAATTGGGATCAACATCAGTGGTCAGTTATCAGTTATCAGTTATCAGATTTGAGTATTAAGTGAGTAGTATTAAATAGCAGGTTCCTGCTGTCTTTTCACTCAATCACTGTTGACTGTTCACTGTTCACTGTTTACTGTTTACTGTTTACTGTTCACTTATTTACCGGTCACTGTTTACTTTTCTCTTGATTGATTTATCTAAAGGGCATTCCCATCTCTTTGAGGAGGGCGCGTCCTTCTTCGTCGTTTTTAGCGGTGGTGATGATTGAGATGTCCATCCCACGAATTTGATCGATTTTGTCGTATTCAATTTCGGGGAAGATCAACTGTTCACGAATGCCTAAACTGTAGTTACCACGACCATCAAAACTGTTACCGCTGATACCGCGAAAGTCGCGAATGCGTGGTAGGGCCAGATTAATTAGACGGTCTAAAAAAGCGTACATTCGATCGCCGCGTAATGTCACCATGACTCCCACGGGCATTCCTTCGCGAATTTTGAAGCCAGCGATCGCTTTTTTAGCTCTAGTCACTACCGGTTGTTGTCCGGTGATGGTGGACAGTTCCTCCTTGGAAGACTCCAAAGCTTTGGCGTTTTGTGAAGCTTCCCCAAGACCGCGGTTAACGGTAATTTTGATAACTTTAGGTACTTGGTGGATATTGGTATAACCAAATTGTTCTTTCAGTTTCGGAACAATGGTTTCTTGATAGGTGGTTTTTAGTTTTTGGCTCATAGTTTTGCTGCTTGCTTTTCCTGGGCTTGGTCAGGAACTAGAATTGATGGGAAACTAATCAATAATTTCGCCAGTTTTCTTCAGTATCCGCACTTTCCGACCGTCTTCGGTAAAGGTATAACCCACCCGACTGGCGATTTTTTTCTTCTCGGAATAGAGCATCACTTTGGAACTGTGAATCGGTGCTTCGTAGGTAACGATTTGACCCGATTCCCCTTCCTGTTGGGGTTTAGTGTGTTTGGTGCGGATATTAACTCCCTTGACCACCACGGTACTTTCTTGGGGTAGGGCCCGTAAAATTTCGCCCACTTTGCCCTTATCGGAACCGGCGATTACTTGAACGACATCCCCTTTTTTAACGTGCATTTTTTGCTTTTGGGGTGAGGTTTGACTGTTTTTCTTACTCATTTTTTTTTGACCTCAAAGTGTGAAAAGTTTTAGACTAGCCATCAGCCAATTGCCTTAGTACTTTTCACTTTGATCAGAGAACTTCTGGGGCTAAGGAAACAATTTTGGTGTAGTTTTTATCGCGCAATTCCCGAGCGACCGGACCAAAAACCCGCGTACCTTTGGGATTACCGTCATTATTAATAATCACGGCGGCGTTATCATCAAAACGGATGCTCATACCGCTATCGCGACGGACGGTTTGACGGGTCCGCACAATCACCGCAGTGACCACATCGGATTTTTTCACGGGCATATTGGGGATAGCGTCCTTAACCACGGCGATAATTTTGTCACCGATGCCACCGTAGGTACAGTTACCTGTTCCCAGCACCCGCAGACACATTAGTTTCCGCGCCCCGCTATTATCAGCGACATTTAAGTAGGTTTGTTGTTGAATCACGGTTTTTACCTAGGTGAAATTTAATTATCGGTTAATATTTCCGCCACTTGCCAACGTTTGGTTTTACTGAGGGGGCGGGTTTCACGAATACGAACTCGATCGCCTTGTTTGGCTTGATTTTCTTCGTCGTGAGCTTTAAATTTCTGGGTTTTCACGACGATTTTGCCGTATTTGGGGTGAGGAGAGCGGTTTTCAATGGCTACCACTACGGTTTTATCCATTTTGTCGCTGACTACTACCCCAACTCTTTCTTTAACTGCCATAGCGGGTTATGCCTCCGGGGTGGACTGGGCTAGTTGGCGCTCCCGTTCTACGGTCAATAATTGGCCGAGACGGTGGCGGGTGTGTTTGAATTCGTGGGTTTTTTCCAAGCGGCGGGTGGCCTGTTGCAAACGCAATTCAAACAGTTTCTTTTTGGCATCGAGGACAGCGTCAGCGATTTCCTCATCGCTCATCTTCCTCACTTCGGCGATTTTCGGTAAAGCCATTAGACGAAATCCTCCTCGCGAGTGATAAATTTGGTCTTAATCGGTAATTTTTGGGCGGCTAGGCGCATTGCTTCCCGGGCTATGGGTTCGGCTACCCCGGCAATTTCAAACATAATGAACCCCGGTTTAACCACGGCTACCCAGAATTCGGGGGAACCTTTCCCGGAACCCATCCGAGTTTCTGCTGCCCTTTGGGTCACGGGTTTATCGGGAAAAACGCGAATCCAGATTTTGCCACCCCGACGGATATAACGAGTCATTGCCCGTCTGGCCGCTTCGATTTGACGGGAAGTAATCCAACAGGGTTCGGTGGCTTGCAGGGCGAAATCGCCGAAATTAATCGTATTTCCGCCGGTGGCCAGCCCGCGCATCCGTCCGCGCTGTTGTTTGCGGAATTTTGTTCTTTTGGGACTTAACATGAGCTATTTACCACTGATAAATATTAGGGATCAGCCCTCACTAGAGCGATCTTCAAACTGTTGACGGCGACGCTGTTGACGGCGCGGTGCTTGAGCGGGAACGGCGGCGGCAATTTCTTCTTGGCCGGGGATAATTTCGCCCTTAAAGATCCAAACTTTCACGCCTAGAATCCCGTAGATGGTGCTGGCGGTTTTATAGGAGTAATCGATATCGGCCCGCAGGGTATGGAGGGGAACTCGTCCTTCCCGCACCCATTCGGTGCGAGCGATTTCCGCGCCGTTGAGACGACCGCTAACTTGAATTTTGATCCCTTTCACTTCGGCCCTCTGCGCCCGTTGGATGGCCTGGCGAACCACACGACGGAAGGAAACCCGTCTTTCTAGTTGTTGGGCGATGTATTCGGCGATCAGGTTGGCATCGGCATCAACGCGAGCCACTTCGATGACGTTAATGCGAATTTGACGCTGGCCACCGAGGGCTTTTTGTAAACCTAGGCGCAGCTGTTCGATTCCCGTGCCACCACGACCGACGACGACCCCAGGGCGGGCGGTGTGGATGGAGATATCTACTTGATCGGCCTTGCGTTCGATGCGAATATCGGCGATACCGGCATTAGCGAGGTTTTTTTCGACGTACTGGCGAATGCGGCGATCTTCTTGCACTAATTCGGGGTAACGTTTCGCGTCGGCATACCAGCAAGATTTATGATCTTTGATAACGCCGAGACGAAAACCGAGGGGATGGATTTTTTGTCCCATTGTGGTTTTTTAGTTAAGGTGATTAGTCTTTGTTGCTAGGAGCGACGGCGACGGTGATATGACAGGTGGGTTTGCGAATTTGGTAGGCGCGCCCTTGAGCCCGAGGTCGAAAACGTTTTAGGGTCGGTCCGCCATCGGCAAAGGCTTGGCTAACTACCAAAGTGGCGGGATCGAGTCCTTCGTTATTTTCGGCGTTGGCAACGGCGGAACGCAGGACTTTCAGAATCGGGTCACAGGCCCGGTAGGGCATGAATTCGAGAATAATTAGGGCTTCCCGATAGGAGCGACCGCGGATCTGATCGAGTACCCGTCTGACTTTCAGGGGTGACATCCGAATATAGCGGGCGATCGCTTTGACTTCGTTAGAGGTATCGATGGTCATTTCAGTTATCAGTTATCAGTTAGGTAGGGTGGGTTAGGCGACGACAACTTATAAGACTTAGTTATTAATTTATCTAGTCGCCGTAACCCACCATCTCATGGTTATCTGAACGCTGACCGGGGGCTGACGGTTTTAAGATAACCGCCCACCGATCTATTTCCGTCCTGCTTTTTTGTCGCTCTTGGCGTGGCCGCGGAAGGTGCGGGTGGGAGCGAATTCACCGAGTTTATGACCGACCATCTGCTCGGAAACATAGACGGGAACGTGCTGTTTGCCGTTGTGAACGGCGATCGTGTGACCGACCATATCGGGAATGATTGTCGAGGCCCGGGACCAAGTTTTAATCACTTGTTTACTGCCCTGGGCGTTGAGTTTTTCGATTTTTTCCATCAGGTGGCCAGCGACAAATGGCCCCTTTTTCAGTGAACGACCCATAATTTTCAGTCAAAAGTAAAGTAATAATTTCTAACCCTGGTTACGACGGCGCACGATCAGATCGCTACTGCGTTTTTTCTTGTTGCGAGTTTTGCGGCCGAGGGCGGGTTTACCCCAGGGAGTCATCGGGCCAGAACGTCCAATCGGAGCGCGACCCTCTCCACCTCCATGCGGGTGATCCACTGGGTTCATGACGCTACCCCGAACATGGGGGCGTTGACCGCGGTGACGGGTACGGCCGGCTTTACCGAGACTGATGTTTCTAGCTTCGGCGTTACCGACTTTTCCGATGGTGGCGTAGCATTCACGCCGGATCATGCGTACTTCCTTGGAGGGGAGGCGGATGGTAACGTAATCGCCTTCTTTCGCTACCACTTGGGCGAAACCACCAGCAGCCCGCACCATTTGACCACCGCGACCGGGGACGAGTTCGATGTTATGAACTTCTGTCCCTAGGGGGATGCGACTTAAGGGTAGGGCATTACCGACCTCGAAGGGAGCGTTTTCTCCGGCGATGACGGTATCACCAACGCCTAAACCGGCGGGGGCGATGATGTAGCGTTTTTCCCCGTCTTTGTAGAAAAGCAGGGCAATGCGGGCGTTACGGTTAGGATCGTACTCGATCGCCGCTACTGTGGCGGGAATATCCCGTTTATCGCGACGAAAATCGATAATCCGGTAGAGGCGTTTATGGCCGCCGCCCCGGTGACGACTGGTAACGACACCGCGATTATTACGCCCCTGTTTGCTGTGTTTGCGATGAGTCAGGGACTTTTCCGGTTCGGTTTTGGTGATCTCTTTAAAGTCGGAGATGGCCGCCTGCCTTGTCCCGGGGGTTAAAGGTCTAAAAGAACGAATACCCATAGTTTAGTTTTCCGTTATCGGGTTTCTTGGTGGTTATACGTCGGGATAGAGGGCGATCGAGTCGCCTTCCGCTAGGGTCACGATCGCGCGTTTGTATTGGGGTTTGTAACCGAGGAAACGGCCGACGCGTTTTTTCTGACGAGAGGGGCGGCTGGTGTTCACTTTCGTTACTTTCACGTCAAACAGCAATTCGATCGCCGCTTGAATTTCCGGCTTAGTCGCTTTCAATGCGACATCGAAGACGTATTTATTTTGTTCTAGGAGCAGGGTGGCTTTCTCGGTCACGATCGGCTTTAGGATCAGATCGGCGAGTTGCCTGGCTTCGGTTTTAAGCACCATAGACCTCCTCAATTTTGGCTAGGGCTGCGGCGGTGGCGATAACTCGATCGGCTAGGATGACATCATAGACGTTGAGACTATCGGCGCGAATAATTTTGAGATTGCAGATATTACGTCCCGATAAATAGACATTTTCGGGAATTTCCGTCAAAATCAGCAGAATTTTTTCCTCTGGACTGGCTCCCCAGCGACTTAAGGCAGCGGTGAGCTCCTTGGTTTTGGGTTGGGAGAATTGTTCGGCGAAGCTTTCCACCACGATAAAGTTATCGGCCTGGCTGATCAAAGCGGTTCTCAGGGCTAATCTTTTCTCTTTGCGATTGACCTTAACCTCAAAATCTCTGGGTTTGGGTCCGAAGATGACACCGCCACCACGCCAGAGGGGAGAACGGATCGAACCGGCTCTGGCACGACCGGTGCCTTTTTGCCGCCAGGGTTTGCGACCACCGCCGCGCACTTCCGAGCGGGTTTTGCTGGAGGCGTTACCTTGGCGGGCCGCCGCTAGATGGCTGACGACGACGCGGTGAATTAGGTGTTTGGCGGTTTCGGGTTTAGCGGTTTTCAGTTCCAGGGTGCCTGTTCCCGCTTCTTCCCCTTGCCAATTTTTGACTGTGTAGTTAACCATGGCTTTAATCTTTCCTTGCCCTATTTACCAAATTTCTTGGCGGGGGTGATGTTTAACAGGGTTCCTGGTTTGCCCGGGACGGCTCCTTTGATCAGGATCAGGTTGCGTTCGCTATCGATTTTGACCACGGACAGTTTGCGGATGGTCACTTGGGTGGCTCCGTATTGTCCAGCCATTCTCTTACCCGGGAAGACCCGACCGGGGGTAGTACCAGCGCCGGTGGAACCGGGGAGACGGTGGTTTTTGGAACCGTGGGTCATGTTACCGCGCTTGAAGTTATGGCGTTTTTGATAGCCGGAGAAACCCCGTCCGATGGTGGTTCCAGCCACATCGACCAAATCGCCTTCTTGGAAGATAGCGGCGGTAATTTCTTGGCCTAAAGTGTAAGCGGATGCGTCCTCAAGACGGTATTCGATTAAATGCCGCAGGGGGGAGACACCGGCTTTGGCTAAATGACCGAGTAGCGGTTTGTTGAGGGCTTTTTCTTTGACGGTTTTGTATCCCACTTGGATGGATTCATAACCGTCGGTTTTTTTAGTTTTGACTTGGGTGACGGGACACGGACCGGCTTGAACGACGGTGACGGGAATGGCGACTCCCGTTTTGTTGTCGAAGATTTGGGTCATGCCCAGTTTTGTACCGAGGATACCGATAGACACGGATTGTTCTCTTTATCTTTACTAGACGACAATCAAAAATAACGTGGCCGTGGCTATAGGAGCGAGAAAAATCTTTCCCGCTTTATCAGCCTGCCCAACTTGAATGACTTTTTTCGAGTTATTTAAGCTGGCATCCCGTTAAATTCGTAAGTAGGACTAGACAGGTTTGCTGGTTCTGCCTAGATTGTTGCTGGTCTTTGTTTCTTCAGGACTTAAAGGGTTTATCTTCAGTATCCAGGCGAAGACCGAGCGACCAAGGCGGTTCTGCTCGGCAGTGCCTTCAGCACCACCTAACCCCGATTTTGGCCACAATCAAACATTATATAATATTTGTGACTTTTTAGGCAAGAGGTTTTTTTAGTCACCGAAAATGATCATATCTAGTCTGGTCAAATTATTTATCCCGTTCGGCGGTCTTCAGCAGCGATGGGGGCAGACCGAGCCAATAGATTCAATTATAGTAGTTATCTTAATGTTGAGGTACAAAGTTTCCGTTTTGGGGAATCGGTCGTCGGTGGTCGATACCAAATTAGGTTACACTTCTTGACGGGAAACACTTTCAATGGGGGGGGGATGACAGCATTGTGCTATCATCCCTTGTCGGGGGGTTAAATCGCTTCGAGATTTTTTTCTCCGGTACGGATGCGGACGATCTGTTCCACGGGGGAGATAAAGATTTTACCGTCTCCGATTTCACCGGTACGCGCCGCAGAAATCAGCTTATCGACGACCATATCGACCTGCTTATCTTCGACGACGATCTCGATCTTGAGTTTTTGGAGAAATTCGACGGTATACTCGGAACCGCGATAACGTTCCGATTGACCTTTCTGACGACCGAAACCTCTAACTTCGGAGACGGTCATGCCGACAATGCCCGCGTTAACTAGGGCGATTTTCACCTCTTCAAGTTTAAAGGGTCGGATAATCGCTTCTACTTTCTTCAAAATATCTATCTCCTCGTTGCGTGACGATACTTTACTTTCTGGGTAAATTACCTGTTAATTCTAAACTCGGAATCCCAAGAATAGTGCTTAAAGTCATAATTTCTTCAATTATTGTCCTTGGCCACAGTCTTCTGCGGTGAAAAACTTCCGGGTGGGAATTGGCCCACCCGCAGCCATAAATAAACCAACTAGAGAGATAATCCCAACTGAAGACCGAAAACACCGTGAACTAGCAGTAAAATCAGGGCAATACTGCCGATATAAGCGTGAATAGTCCGGAAAAGTTCTTTTTTCTCGCCAGCGAAGCCAGTGAGGGACAATAATCCATTGAAAGCTAATAAACCGATGGCGATCGATCCTGTCCAGAAATGGCTGCTTTCGAGGATTGGATGTTTCTGCATGACTAGGGATAAAATACCGCCGGTGTAACCGAGAGCGATAAATAAAAACAGCCAGGGGGCGAGTTTGCGGTGATCAGCCCGATTTTTGGCCACTACGTCCCCATCTTTGCTTAAACGGCTTTGCCAACCGGCATAGGCAGTATAACTACCCATAACTAAAACCACGATCCCCATCATGACTGGATGTCCCCAATGAACGATCGGTTCGGGAGTTCCGAGACCGCGAAAGGCAGCGGCGATCGGCTCTAGCGCATCACTTAAACTTTGATTCATCTTTGTTACCTAACTTTACAAAACCCTCTGGCCTAAGATTTTAGCCGATCTCTGGCCTAGAAAAACTGCGGTTAGCTGAAAAAATGTCAAGCCTTCGCTAAATTTCTTAACATTTCCGCTAAAGATGAGCGGAGAAATATAGAATAAAGTCAGGGGAAACTAGGGATCCCCACGGGGATTAACCCCTAGGAGAGAGTTATGACTTATCTGCTCAAAGATCGGCGATCGGCAGGGAGACTATTAGCTAGTTACTTGACAGAATATACCAATAGTGCTAGGGCGCTAGTTTTGGCTTTGCCCCGGGGGGGGGTTCCGATCGCCTTTGAAATTGCCCAAAGGTTACATTTACCCCTAGATCTGTGTTTAGTGCGAAAATTAGGTGTACCAGAGCGAAAAGAGTTAGCTTTTGGGGCAATCGGTCAGAATGGTGTGCGGGTAATCAATGAAAGTATCGTTGAAGACTTGCACCTATCGGAGGCGATGATGGAACGGGTAGCAAAGGAAGAAATGATCGAATTAGAGCGACGCAATCGCTTGTATCGAGGTGAGCGACCCTTTCCGGACCTGACGGGAAAAACGATTATTCTAGTAGATGATGGGATCGCTACGGGAGCAACGATTAAAGCGGCGATTCTGACCCTTAAGGCTGAAAATCCCGCTGCTATTATTATTGCTGTTCCTGTTGCCCCGCCGGAAGTTTGTGATCAATTAGAAAAATTAGTCGATCGAGTAATTTGCCTACATAAACCCTACGAATTGAGATCAATTTCTCTTTGGTACGAGGACTTTTCCCAAACCAGCGATGAGGAGGTGCAAACACTTTTGTCCACCGTCGATAGTTCTTTGATTCCAGTTTAGGGAGATGGGCTAGATCAACTCTCATTAAACCAGCGATCACTGACTAGAGTGTGACACTTAATAATTCTTAGTAATCGCTAAAAGTCTTACTATACAAGGGCTAGAGCAACTGTTGATTTCAATGACTAGGTGCGGAATGTAGGATAAAAATTACCGAAGAGCCACTTTTCCGTATATTATGCAGTTAGTCATTGGAGAAAATTATTATGACAAAATCAACCATTACGGGCGGCAACGAATTAAAAACTCGTGGGGTCAGTGACTCTCGCTCTAATTTTTACTTAGTTGATCTCAACGTCCCTATAAGTGGCAAAGGTGTACTCAACTCTTGGGAAATATGGGCAGACAAAGTAACTCCTGTCCAATTAGTCATTTATAGAAAAACCGCAAACGCTTGGTCTGTGGTTGGTAAAAGTGATTTAAAAACACCAGCGCTTGGCTTAAATCAATTTGCATTAACAACAGCTATTGCTGTACAACCAAATGATTTTGCTGGTGTTTACTATCCACAAACAGGAAGCGTCAGTTTTAACCGTAAAACCGAACAAGAAGCTTGGGATTTAGGCAATTTATCTGGTAGCGTGTTATTCACCAGTACTGGTGCGGCGGAAACCGCATTTTCTGGTTCAAGTAACCGCGTCTATTCTTTAAAAGTGCATGGCATAGATGATGCCCCCGTGTTTGTACCAATCGAAAAACCAGCCAATGGTCGAATTATTGTTCATAATGACGAGTGGGCTTTAAGCGATGCTGGTTTTCAATCGGTATCTGATACCGCGACTTTTGCGTTGAATGTTGCCACATATTTTGTAGGAACGACACAGGGAAAATTTCATGTTTTGTCCAATAACTTTGGATTGGTCGGCGCAACGCTTGAGCGTACCATGACTGGTGCTGGGCATACTTGGACAAAAGGCATGAACATTGCCATTAATGCGGTAGCATTGGCTCAATATGATGCCATTTTTGTAGGTGGCGACCCAGTTGATAATCAAGTATTAATTGATTATGTCAAAAACGGCGGTAAAGTCTATCTTTGCGCAGGCACAGGGCATGGTGGCAGCCAAGCAGAGGCGGGTCAATGGAATACGTTTTTGACAGCTTTTGGTTTGAAATTTGACGGCGTTTATAACAAAATCAGTGGTAGCCTAGCGGTTACCAGCCCAAGCCATCCATTGTTTAGCAATGTGAAAACCCTTTATCAAAACAACGGCAATTCAATCAGTTTATTACCAAATGCCACTGCCAACATTGTAATGACTGGTAGTAATCAAGGGCTGATTGCAACCGCAGACTATATTAAGCCAAATGCACCAGCACGGTCTGAACCTACGCCTTCGCCAGCAACTTCTGAGCCACCTAAACCGAAGACCATCGAAACAGAAGAGTTTAGCATCACCGCAGAGGATGACGTGTTTATGTCTAACTTGGTTTATAAAGGACTGGTTAAGAAAACACAATCTGACGAATATGTTGAGCTTAGCAATCGCGGCAATCATCCCGTCAATATTTCAGGTTGGAAAATCACTTCGGTCGGCAGTGCCAGGCAGCAATTTACTTTCCCAGCAAATACTGTTTTAGCGTCTGGCAAGACTTTTCGGGTTTATACCAACGAAGTACATTCTGAAACTGGTGGTTTTTCTTTTGCCAGTAAAACGGCTATTTGGAATGACGCTGGCGATGAATTGAACCTGTATGATGCGATGGGTAAGAAAATTTCCACACTGGCGTATGGCATTGCTCGAACTAAAAAAAGCTGACCGAACGCGGGGCGAGGGGAGAGCATCTCATTTATGCAAGTGAGTAATTATACTTATCCATAAAACTGGTTTCTAGCAATGCTTTCAAAATAGCTTGACATAAAAACCTGATTTAGGGGTTACAAAGGTGAGATGCTCCCGATGGGCTGTGGGGTGTGAGGAGACCAATTCGTGGGCGTTGCGGGGGGAGAATAAATAACAGCAATCTCCTGAAGTCAGAAGTCAGAATTGAGACTTCCGAATTCTAACTTCTGACTTCTACAGCATCGGTATCAACGGCATTGGTTGGGGAAGAAACTTCGGTTTGATTATTTACTCCCCCCGGACGGCGATTGCGATAATCAAGAACTAATCGCGATAATTCCGTGGTTAAAAGGGTGAGGACAATCCCATCATCGATCCAACCAATAATCGGGAAAATGTCAGGGGAAATATCGAGGGGACTAAACAGATAAACCATAGTTCCCAGAATGATAATCCAACGATATTTAGGGTGAGTAATTTTGCTGCTGTACCAGTTGTAAAAAGATTCAACAATCGGTTTCATTGATTTGTCCTCTTTGACTGAGATAATTTAATTTTGTCAGGTTGCCACTGGGGCCGATAGTGCGGTTTTACACCCATTATGTAGGGTTATCCCCGCTAATTATCCACTAAAAAAGCCCAGAAGAAAATTCACCTTTAGGGATGAGCCTGAAGTATTGTAAAGTTTCAATACAAATATGGTCATATATAGTCATTCATGGTAATATGTACAGACAAAACTATCGGACTAGGCAAAAAAAACAGGAATAAGTTATCGAACGGCTTGGAGGTGGTGGAAACAAGGGAATTTAACAGGTTATCAATTGCCTTCTGGTACAATTATCATAACGGATGACAACCCTTCAAAACCCGACTTGATAGCTTGCATTTATGCAAGAGTTTCCAGTGCCGAAGATAAAGACAATCTAGATAGACAAGCTGACCGATTAAAAGATTATGCTGTTGCCAGAGGCTACAAAATCTACAAAGTTGTCAAAGAAGTAGGCAGTGGATTAAACGACAATCGCCAACAATTAGCCAAAATTCTCGTTGACCCCAATTATAATGTTTTAATTGTTGAACACAAAGAGCGTCTAGCCAGATTTGGGACTAATTATCTAGAAATCTTGTTAAAAGAACTAGATAAAAAACTGGAGATTGTCAATGAAAGTGAGGATAACCAAGATGATTTGATGTCAGATTTAATAGCCATTATAACCTCTTTTTGTTCTCGAATTTACGGATTAAGAAGGTCGAAAAGAAAGACAGAAAAGATTATAGCTGAGTTAAAAGACAACGGATAATATGTTAGTAGCAGAAAGACACATTATCAAGAAAGGACATCGATTCTGGGCTGAGATAGATAATTTATCTTGGCAGTCTAAAAATCTCTACAACTCAGCCAATTATTTAATCCGACAAAACTTGATTTATGGTCATGGCTATTTGACCTATAATCAGATGGCCTCTCTCATGAAAGAGACAGAACAGTATCAAGCTTTACCCGCTAAAGTTTCCCAACAAGTTTTAAGAGGATTAGACCGGAACTGGCAATCATTTTTTGCCGCTTCATCGGAGTTTAAAAGTCACCCCGATAAATTTCTAGGAAAACCCAAAATCCCTGGCTATAAGGAGCCAAAAAAAGGAAGAAATCTCTTAGTTTACACGATTCAAGCTATAAGCAAAGTAGGTATTAGGCAAGGGTTAGTCAAACTATCCCTTCGACGTAGCTCAGGGCAAGCAGGTACTTCAATTGCCTTGCCGACGAGAGTAGCGGAGCGCATAGCAGAAGTCAGAATAGTTCCTAAATGTGATTGTTATGTAATCGAGGTAATTTATGAGAAAACCGAACAGTTCTTAGCTCTTAATGAAAAGATAGCTGCGATAGATTTAGGCATAGATAATTTGATGGCTGTAACTTCAAATCAACCGGACTTTATCCCTTTGTTGATTAATGGCAGACCGTTAAAAAGCCTGAATCAATTTTATAACCAACGTCGGGCTAAGTTACAATCTCTATTAAAAGGCAATCGTCAAAGTTCCCAGAGGATTCGCCGTTTAACTCGTTGCCGTAATCAGAAGATAGATAATTATCTTCATCAGGCTAGTCGTTATTTAGTCAATCTCTTAGTTGACCAAGAGATAACAACTTTAGTAATTGGGAAAAATGACGGTTGGAAACAAGAAGTGCACTTAGGAAAAGTCAACAATCAAAAATTTGTGACCATCCCTCATGCTCGATTAATTGAGATGATTAGTTATAAATGTCAATTAGAAGGAATCTCTGTGATTCTTCAAGAAGAATCCTATACCTCAGCTTCTAATTTTTTGA
>NZ_JASJFG010000090.1:0-1943 GCF_030065375.1 Microcystis sp. M49636_WE2
CCTAGACACTTTATTAGCACCTCTCCAGAGCAACCATCAGGCAACTATTGCCGATGTAATTAAATTAGTTATTCAGGAGGACAATCATCCACCTTTATATTTTATTCTCGCCTATCTCTGGAATAAATTATTCTTTGATCGCGGAGAATATGTATCTTTAGAAGGAATGCGATCGCTGGCAGTATTTTGGGGAGTTATTTCGATTCCTGTAATTTATTTTATCAGCAAATTGGTCTTTAAATCTGGCTCTATCGCTTTTCTGTCGGCGATTTTAATGGCGGTTTCTCCCTACGCGGTTTTTATCTCCCAAGAAGCGCGTCATTATACTTTAGCGGTTGTATTTGTCCTCATATCTTTAGGCTGTTTTCTGAGGGCAAGCAGCAAAATTATCGACCATAAGAGAATATCCCATACTTTGGTTTTTTTCTGGTTAATTGTCAACTGTATCGGGTTATTAGTTCACTATTTTTTTAGTTTAACTATCCTCGCGGAAGCGATAACTTTATTATGGATTTTATCCAATCAAATCAAACAAAAAAACTTTTGGATAACTAATTGGTGGCGTTTAAGTTTAGTTTTTTTAGGTAACTTGAGCTTTATTATTATTTGGTTTATCACGTTTGTACCCAAAGATTATGGCAATCAGATGACCAGTTGGATTCAGAGAGACAATGATAGTTTTTCAGCAGTAATTAGCCCCTTTTTTCAATTGCTGGGAACATTAATTACTATGCTTTCTCTGCTCCCCGTCGAATCAGAATCTTTAATAATTATCTTGATTTCTGGGGCAATAATGATCGGTTTTTTTCTCTGGATTATCCCACAATTAAAAACAGCGTGGCTAGACTCCTATAAACCAGAATTAGGCATTCTCTCGGCATTTTTTCTCAGTTCAATTGCTATTTTCTTGGTCATCACCTATCTGCTCTCGATCGATATTACCCGGGGAGCTAGATATAGTTTTGTTTACTTTCCCTCGGTAATTTTAATTCTAGCAATTTTATTAGACAATTGTTGGCAAAGGAAGCAGAAAAAAATCGTAATTATTGTCCTTATCATGGCTTTAGTTAGTTCCCTAAGCGTGACTTTTAATTTAGGCTATCGTAAGTATTATCGGCCAGATAAATTAGTTACCACTATCGAAAATAATAGCCGTTATCCGTTAGTAATTGCCACTAGCTATAGGAGTTTAGTGCAGGTGGGAGAAATGATGGGAATTGCTTGGGAATTTAACCAAAAATTTCCCGATAAAAACCCTAAGTTTCTCTTAGTTAACCCAAAACAAAAGCCAAATTTTAATCTGCCCTCTTCTCCCCCTTTTGAATTATGGCTAATTAATTTCCATTCTTCAATAGATCGAGCGGACTGTCAACTCTCAGAGTTATCCTCCAATTATGTAACGGGTTATGAATATCAAAAGTTTCTCTGTGGGCGATCGATGGAGTATAATAATAAAGTTAAGTAGGGCTATTAACTATGATTATTTGGGTAAATGAACAGATTGACCCCTGCGGTTTAGTACAAGCTTGTATTGCCTGTCAAGATGAACAAGCAGCAAAAGATTGTCATCAAAGTTGGTTAACCAGTCTTACGGACGAACAAAAACAAGCAGGGTGGATAGCAGTTTTAAGAACCGTAGAGTCTTGGGATGATGTACCGGTAAATGCTCTGAAGTTAAGTTATTAACTAACGTCAGTTCGGGATAAGGGTGCAAAGAAAAGGCGGGGGCTAGTAAGCTGAAAAATATATAAACTCAGCACCCCCAACCCATCTATGTCTAGTCTAGAAGCTCTTTTCTGTCCTGTCGACGACGGATGCCGTGTATTTGAACCTAAATTAGAACAGACAAGGCTTTGGCCCGATAATAAAGCTCGTAAACATGGCAAAATCTTGACTTGAAGCGAAATGATGACCATCCTGGTCGCTTTCCATCAAAACCACTA
>NZ_JASJFG010000786.1:0-6466 GCF_030065375.1 Microcystis sp. M49636_WE2
ACGTTGGGTTTGTCGAGAAGAACACAAGCATCATTAGTCAGATAACGGGTGGGGAAATTATCCGTCCCGTCGATGACTACATCATAGGGGGCTAAAATGTCAAGGGCATTTTCGGAACTTATGCGGGTTTCGTACAAATCCACCTGACAATGGGGGTTAATTTCTAGAATTCTGTCCTTAGCGGAAACAATTTTCGGTTTACCTACCCAGGAAGTGCCGTGAATAATTTGACGTTGCAGATTGGAACTATCGACGATATCAAAGTCAACAATACCGATTCTACCGATGCCAGCCGCCGCTAGATAGAGTAAAAGCGGGGAACCGAGTCCCCCGGTGCCGATGCAGAGAACACTGGCGGCTTTTAGTTTTTTTTGACCTTCTAAGCCCACTTCGGGCAGAATAATGTGTCGAGAGTAGCGTTGAACCTCCTCTTGGGAAAGTTCGATCGCCGCGAGATTAGGATTTAGCATAGATTGGGTAAATAGTCAAAGCTCACTCGATTCGGGCTAGAATTTCGTCTCAGCACGGTTTAGAGACAAAAATCAGGAAGACTCGATCGCTTCCTGGATTTTTAATTCTTTCTATGCCTATGATAGTGTGAGGGTCTGGCTCCGTGTTGTTAATATTAGTTAACTTTCCCCTGCTACTTGGGCGCGGTATTCACTAGCGGAGAGGGTATCAGCCAAGGCAGTATCGGGATTTTCTACCCGCACTTTTAATAACCAACCCTCCCCGTGGGGATCATCGGCAATTAATTCGGGGGAGTCAATCATCGCTTGATTGCGATCGACTACGGTTCCCGAGACGGGAGGATAAAGATCTTCTACCGCTTTTACCGATTCGATCGTGCCGAAACTACTACCTACTTTCAGCGCCTCTCCCAATTCGGGCAATTCTAGAAACACGATATCACCCAATTGATCGACGGCAAAAGCACTAATTCCCAAGGTAGCGATTTCACCTTCGAGTCTGACGTATTCGTGGGTTTCTAGGTATCTCAAATCCTCGGGATATTCCAGTTCCATCGTCTGTCTCTAAATATTTACAGCATCAGTTAGTTTACTAGATTTCTTGGGGAAAATGTTGATCGGGTGGGGCTGTTTTATTGCCAACCCTACCTAGACAAAATTAATTACACCGATCGAACCCTGATTAAACAGCTAGAATTGGTCTAGGTCGATCGGGGAACGCTGGAATACTCGAACAGTGCAACAGTAAGGGTTAGCTGCTTTTTTAGCTCACTTATGTTAAATTCCATCTTAGATCCTCGCGGTGGCGAACATCAAACTATAAGAGCCTTTTTTGAGCCAAAAACCATCGCTGTGGTGGGATTTAATCGCCAAAATCCCCAACTTGATCGCACTCTTTTAAATAATCTCTATGATAATCCCGGTCAGCACCGCCTTTATTTAGTTAATCCTCACCCCGACAACCGGCTCGATCTTCCCAGCTATAGCAGTTTACCGGATATCCAGGCGGCGATCGATCTGGTAATTATCACCGCCCCTGCTCCCGAAATTCCCGCTATTATCGCCCAATCTGTCGAAAAACAGGTTAAATGCGCCCTGATTCTCTCCACGGGTTTTCGGGAAACCGGCCAGATGGGGGAAAATTTACTCAGGGAAATTAAAGCGATCGCTGGTCAAAAATTACGCATCATCGGTCCCCATAGCTCAGGAATCAGCAATCTCAGCCAAAATCTTAACGCCACCTTTTCCCCCATCCTGCCGAAAACTGGTTCAATTGCCCTGATTAGTCAAAGTGGGGCGATCGCGGCTGCCGTGCTTGATTGGAGTTTAAGCGAAAATGTCGGTTTTAGTCACTTTATCTCCCTCGGAGTTCTTTTAGATGTGGATTGGGGCGAATTACTCTATTATTTGGGAGACGATCCCCAAACTAAAAGCATCGTTATCTACCTGGAATCCCTGAATAATGCCCGCTCTTTTCTGTCCTCGGCCCGAGAAGTTGCCCTAAATAAACCAATTATCGCCATTAGTCGCCACAGTACCGACTTTGACCCCACTTCTCTTTCCCATGCTGGCAAATTGACCAGCGATCAGCTAACTCTCTCCGCTGCCTTTGCTCGCTGTGGCATCGTGGAAGTACAAAGACTGGCCGATCTCTTGAATATCACGCAAGTTTTAGCGAAAATTCCCCGATTTCCCCGGGGAAAACGCTTGACAATCATCAGCAATGGTGTTGCTCCCGCTCTTTTAGCGGCCTCGGCTTTACTGGCGGAAGATGGACAACTGGCAACCCTTAACCCCGCAACGATCGAAAAACTAGCGCCTCTTGTTCCCGCGGATATTGTCCCCCAAAATCCCATCGATCTGCGTCGCAGCAGCGATCCCGATAGCTACGCTCGCGCCCTAGAGATCGCTTTAGCGGATGCACATACCGACGCGGTGTTGATGATTCTCTCGCCTCGCTTTAACACTGATCTGCGAGAAATTGCCCTTAGAATTGCCTCAATCGCTCAAAATAGCAAAAAACCTATTTTAGCAAGTTTGATGGGGGGAGATGGCATTGCAGAGGGAGTAGCGTTATTAAATCAGCAGGGTATCCCCACCTATCGCTATCCCGATTCGGCGGCCCGGGTGTTTAATTTGCTCTGGAAATATGAAGAGAATCTGCGCGGTCTTTATCAAACGCCAATTTTAACCAATTCTCAGGAAAATGGCTCCGATCGAGTTTTAGTTAGCCAGATTATCGAGCAAGCAGGGGATAGAACAATTCTCAGTGAGCCAGAGTCTTTAGATATACTCAAAGCTTATGGAATCCCTGTTATTGTCACTAAAGTCGCCGAAAGTGCCGCAGAAGCAGTTAATCTCGCTGAATCTCTCGGTTATCCCGTGGTGATGAAACTGCATTCGAGGACGATTATCCATAAAAGCGCGGTGGGTGGGGTACAATTGCCGCTTTTTTCCCCTAGGGCAGTGGTGCAAGCGTATCAAGCGATCGAAGCTAATGTTAGCGCACAAGTGGGTGGGGAGCATTTTCTCGGGGTGAGTATTCAACCGATGTTAGAAATTGATCGAGGATATGAGTTAATTATCGGCTCTAATTACGATGATCAGTGCGGACCGGTGATAATTTTTGGTACTGGCGGCCGTTTAGTCGATATTTTTCAAGATTACGCCACCGCTCTACCTCCTTTAAATACTAATCTCGCTCGCCGACTTTTAGAAAAAACCAAGATTTATCGGGCTTTTAACGGGACAAATGGGCTTAAATCGCTTAATTTAGCGAATTTGGAGCAAATAATCGTGAGATTTAGTCACCTGGTTAGTGAACAACCTCGCATTAAAACTATCGATATTAATCCCTTTTTTGCCGATTCAGAGCAATTAATCGCCCTTTCCGCCTCTATCCTTCTTCATCATCCAACTACTCCCCCAGAAAAGTTATCTCATCCGGCGATTCGTCCCTATCCCGAACATTATATAGGACCTTGGAGGACGAAAAGAGGCTTAAAGGTGCTAATTCGTCCGATTAGGGCAGCGGATGAGCCTTTAGTGCGACAATTTCACCATTATCTCTCGGAAGAAACTATTTATTATCGTTATTTTCATCTTGTCAATCTCGATCGCCAAACCGCTTATGATCGTCTTACGCGCATTTGTTTTATCGACTACGATCGAGTAATGAGCTTAGTGGTAGAGATTAATAACGATCAGACGGAAGAGCCAGAAATTATCGCTATAGGACGCTTAAATAAACTGCACGGCGTTAATGTGGCGGAATTTGACCTATTAGTTAGGGATGACTATCAAGGTCAGGGTATTGGTACTGAATTACTACAGCGTTTAGTCACTATTGGCAAAAAGGAAGGATTAGACGGAATTGAAGGGGAAATTTTAAGTGATAACCGCGCTATGCAGATGATAGCCGCTAAAGTGGGGTTTTCTCTTCATAAAACTGCCGATTTTGTCAAAGTGGAACTTGAATTATGAAGCCTTTTTGACAAGCTGATCACTAATTTTCTGGCTGAATTGTTTGGGCTAATCCTTGCTCTAAAGTAAAGGTAGGTTGCCAATCCAGGGTTTTTTGAATATGGCTAGAGTCAACAGTAAGAGAACCAAGCAAGCGATCGATATTATAGGTGTTAAAAGGGAGATTTTTCCCTGTTATAGATTCTACCCTATCACCCAGATAACCTAAGAATCTAAGTAGGGTAGTGGGGACGGGTAGCAATCGACAGGGTTGTTGAATTTGTTGAGCAATGAGTCGAATTAATTGGGGAGTAGAAACAGCTTGGTTATCGCTAATTAAAAAGATTTGATTAACCGCATTAGGATGATCTAAACAGGTAATAATGGCATCAACTAAGTTACCCACAAAGACAAAACTGCGACGGTTTTTTATCGCACCAAAAGGTAAAGGTAATCCCCGTTTAATTAGTTTCATCAAGCGCTCCATATTAGCACGATTGCCTAGTCCGTAAACGAGAGTAGGACGAAGGATTGTCCAAGTCATGTTACTATCTTTGGCGAGGTTAATTAAAGCTTGTTCTGCTTGCAGTTTACTACGACCATAGGGACTATCAGGGTGACAGGAAGAATTTTCGTTAAGAATATCATCACTTTCGGCAGCCATAGCATGAATAGAACTGACAAAAATAAAGTGCTTAACTCCCGCTTTTAGCGACTGCTTAACTAGGTTAATAGTCCCCTTCGTGTTAACTTTTATAAATGCTGCTTCTGGATTGGATATAGTCTCATGAAGGATATGAGCGCGTCCTGCTAGATGAATAACGGTATCAATGCCTAGCAATGCTTCTTGCCAATCGGTTATATCATCAATTTCACCCACCTGAATAGCCTTAATTGACAGGGATGCAGGAAACTCAAATTTCTGGCGAATTGCAGCTGTTATCTGGCAGTTATGTTGATGTAAAATTGGCAGTAAGTTGCTGGCAATAAAGCCATTAGAACCTGTAACTAAAACGTTTTTCATTATTAATTATTCAATTAAGTTTAGTAAAGTTTCCAACCATGTTTATTGAAAAAATACACAGCCGATTGAGCAAAAACTATAGCCAGTTTAGTAGAGTTGTGCGCTCCTCTTGCCCAATGATGATAAATATTGACATGGGGATAAAGTATGGTTTTGTATTTTTTAGACATTCTAAGGGTCAAATCATAATCTTCAAAATACATAAACATATTTTTATCAAAGTAGCCAATATCATCTAAATATTTTCTGTTAAATAGCATAAAACAACCACTAATAATCGGTACTTCTATTATCTGGTTATAGCTAATATCTCTCATTTCATACCAGTCCAATCTCTTTTTGAAAAGAAATTGCATTTTTTTTGGTATAAAACGTCTAATAAATAAGGTCAAAACTGTGGGTTGACGCTTACAAAGGTATTGGATGTCCCCATTAGGGTAAGATATTTTTGGAGTAATCAATCCCACCTCTTGATGCTTATCGAGGTAGTGAATAAGTTCGGTGATCACATTATTATCAAAATAAACATCTGGATTGATAACTAAATGATAATCATAATTTTTAGCCCTAGTAATAGCTAGGTTATGTCCTTGACCAAAACCAACGTTATTACCATTATTGAAGTAATAATCTATATCGTATTCCTGAAAATTATCGAATATTTTTTTGAATTCATCGGTGGGAGAATTATCTACTACTGATAAATTAATTTCTATGGGTGTGCTGAACAGAGACTTAATTGCTTGAATAACTATCTCTGGGTCATTTTTGTAAAGGACAAGGGAGGCCGTCAGTTGCATAAGTATCTAAAGCTATCTTTTACTAAAAACAGTTCCAAGTTGATGATTTTGATTGACGCTTGCTAGTTTTACTTCTGGTAACTTAAGCAATTATAGTATTCTCTCATAGTCTTTTTGTTAAGTTTCAAATATAGTTAAAACATTCCCAGTCATTTAAGATATTTTTTCTCAGAGATTTCTCCAAAGACGACAACGCTACTTTGGGATTACGGATAAAAAGAGAGTTGTATTTGCAGGAAATTAACATTTTATTCTCATCTCCAGTTGATTTTTTAGTTACAGTCGTAGAACTAGATTTTTTTGGCTATAATAACCTTCTGATCTTCAATTACATTGCGCGTCGAGTTTACTAGACGTATTTCAGCGTGAAAACCACAACTTTCTAACCGTTTAGTTATATCCAATCCGTAATTTCTGAAGGCAAGAACTCTTCCCTGTCCTCGAATCCGATCGCCATGATACTCAGGTTCAAGCTGATGTATGATAGTCCCATCAGGCTGTAAGAAACATCTTTCAACTGTTTTCGGGTTATCTGATAAAGGCACGGTAAAAATAAAATATCCATCTTTTTTTGGCTCTTCGTTACTTGTTATGGTTCGATAGGGGGGCATAAATCGACTAAATCCTTATCTGGCAAGAGACTTAATTGATTAGTTCGCTCTAGATAAAAAACAATTGACAAAAATCGCTAAATGCCTTTCTCTATAAGG
>NZ_JASJFG010000951.1:0-5492 GCF_030065375.1 Microcystis sp. M49636_WE2
AAAAAGTTCGACTCGTTTCTTGCAGAATCGTTAAAGCATTATCGCGCAAATTCATTCAGTCCTCTCCTCACGCCAACTTAGGTAACTACGAGTTAAACCAATCAGACAGATCGGTTTAGGTTATTCCGATGTTCCTAAGACCAAGTTGCTGTCCATTGTAGTATGATTATTCAAAATTTCGAGATTATTCCCGAAAAAATCAACCATTAGGGTATTCTTGACAATTTTTCTTTCTGGGATATGTGAGGGATAATTAGGGTAATTTTTCGAGATTACGGGCTTAAAAAGCCGATTTTACCCGTTTTTAAGCAGTATTTTGCGGCTTCATGGCAGGGATTGAAAGGAGGTCACTTGTAAAACTGGCCCGATCATGGCCAGAGTCATCACATCTGAACGAATTTCACCCATAACTGTCACTTTTGCCTTTTTTTGAGTTAATTCGGCAGGCGGTTCCATTAATTCGTAGGTTTGACCGTTATCAGCAATTAATGCCCAAGTTCCTGTGCCTATTTCGATTCTTTTTACCTGACCCGTTACACTAACACTCATGCTTTAATTTCCCTCATCGAGGCGATCGCAATTGCCGCCCCTGTTACAAGCATTGTATCGATATCTTTCCTCGGCATTGATTGCCAATTTTGCCGGACTTTAACCCCGTAAATCAGTTTTTTTTATCTAAAAAGCGATCGCTACTTCCGCCACCACCGCTAAGAGGGAGGCCACAGCCGCTAAAATCATTATTTCTCGATCGGATTGTCTCATAACTAGGGTTTGCGGCAAAAAGTTTTTCTTGGGGGCAGGGTGTGGGGTGTGGGGTTTGGGGTGTAGGGTTTTACCGATTTTGAAGGGGTCAATTACCTAATTTTCAGGGAAAAAGTCCCTGAATTTTCCCCCCGATCACTCCCATATCTGGTACTTTTTGATTTACAAAAACTCTAAAAGTCTTAACCAACAAGGGTTTTACTATTATTCAGCAAGCCCTAACTATCTGAGTATAAATTACTAATCTTAGTCTACACCACATCTAACCTAGATTGGTTCTTCGTTACTTAGTATGGTTCGATAGGGTGGCATAAATGGACTAAATCCTTATCTGGCAAGAGATTTAATTGATTAGTTCGCTCTAGATCGAAAACAATTAACAAAAATCGCCAAATGTCTTTCTCTATAAGAGTTTCATTCCTTATAACCCTGTACGTTGCATAAGACAAACCGAAGAACCCCTAGATTTAAATCGATATAGATAAAAAGCTATAAAAGTTATCGGCAAGAAGGGAGAAATCTTTTTCTGAATTACCCTGTGTTATTTGTTCAGGAACCCTAATTAAGCCTAACTGTTAATAGCGTAATGATATGCAATACCATTAGATTCCATAGGTATAAACCAATGGGAGATATTTTCTAGTTTTTGACGGATTTGATCGAGATGATCCTGCACGGGTTGCAGGAAAGTTTCGTACTGTTGTATCTGAGTTTTTAAACGCACTAATGCCAGATTAGCATCGCGCCATTGTCGCTCCTGTTCTTCAAATTCACGAGTTTTTTGCTCTAAATCTGACCATTGCTCGTCAATAGTATCTCTGTTTTTTTGTAAATCCTCTTGTAGTCGCTTGATTTCTGCTGCTAAACGTTGACTTTCTTGGAGATTATTTTGATAACTATCCTCTAGGAGAATTAACACTGGTTCAAAGCTACATTTTTGGGCATCTTCTGGGGATAAAATTCCCTGTCTCCGGTGCAGAATTTTCAGATGTTGAGAGCGAATAGCTTGCCTTTCTCGAAGATTACGTCTCTGTCCGACCAAAGTTTCCGCCAGCATTCCTTTTCTCTCCTGTTCCTCGGCTAATTCTTCTGCTAAATTAGCTCGCTGGGATTCATCTATTGTGGTCATTCTTGCTTCTAATTCTTCCACGGTTTGGGATTGGAGAGTTAATTCTTCCTCTTGGTCATTGACAAAAAGTTCCAAGCGATCGAGGTCTGTTTTTAGATTGTTAACTAAGCTCTCCAATTCTTCCAAAGGCATTTTTTCAAGAGCTTCTAGATCGATTTTACCATCAAAATCTAGGTCTGCTGCTTGGGCGAGACGAATAAGCATTTGTCGAGTAGAATCAGTGGTTTGTAGGGTGAGGTTAAGGCGATCAAATAATTCCTGTTTTTGACTCAGAACAGTTTCTTGTATTTGTAGTTGTATTTTCGTTGTTTCCAAAGCAGTACGACTTATCTGTAATTCCCTGGCTCTTTGTTCGAGATGATTGAGCATTTGTTCGTTGGCGACCTGACGATTTTCTACAGCTTTTTTCTGCTCCTCTAAACTCTGCCAACAACTATTTAAAATTGTCTGTTGTCCCTGCACAGATTCAAGAGTTGAATAGAGAATTTGTGAGGGAGGATTGCCCAGATCGTGATTATTAGCTAAACTCTCCGCTAGAGAACGAATAAATTGTTGTTGTTCTGGGGAAAGATTGGGGGAGGAGTTGAAATTTACTTTTTCTTCTTCCAGGTGTCGCTGTTGCTCTTGTAATTGTTGTTTTAGGTTTTCCAGTTCTTGTCTTTTGCCCTCTAAATAATCGAATTCTGCTTCTATTCGCTCAATTTGATCAATTCTTGCCTCCATTTCCATTTTCTGGCGGTTGAGAATCTCGCTTTGATAGGTGAGGGATTGTTTCCACTGATCGATTTTCTCTTGATCTTCCTTATTGCGCTCCATCAAACGGGAAATCTTTTGCAGTTGTCGCACCATCTCTGCTCCCGCTAATTCTGGGTTTCCTTGCAGTTGACGATTATCGCTCAAATTCACCAAGAGAAGCGCACCTTCTCCTATGGAGTTAGTTTCGTCGTAGGTTAAGATATCGTTCCCCGCTATGGCACTCCACGTCTGATCTTTATGCTGACAGGCCAATAGTTTCAATTCGGTTTTGTAACCGCCGATAAAACCTTTAGTCTGTTTTTTTACTTCTGCAAGGTATAGCACGAGTAGTCTTCCTGTGTGATGAAAGTTTTTGTAATTGGTTTTATAGAGAGTTGATGATCGAGGCTGGGAGCGGCCTGTCTATAGTTTCAGTGTAACCATCGGCTGCCAAAAAATTTTTAGTTTCTATCATTCGATTTTTTCTTTTTGAGACATACATTTGTTCTCAATTTTTCCTCTTACCCACTGGAAAATTTTAAATTTTTGAAGATTTTTCAGCACCAATTTACTGACCTAGTCTCAAAAAATTCGGCAGTCAATCTCATAAATCGGATCAGGTTTTCTCACCCCTTTTACCTCTGGCTGCAGTTTGAATAAGCTGACCATACATCTAAATTATCGGTTAAGACGGCGTGAGAGCGAGAGGCAAGGATAGAAAGCTAGACCTTTTGTACTGAAAATTTCAAAGGCTAGTTTAAATGCAGCAAAGCTTACTGAAAAATATCTTACATAATTAGCTTATCAGATTTATTATTAGTGACAAGAGGAAGGAAGACAGCGTTTCTCCTAAAGATGAAGTATGACGAGATTTGGCATCATCCCCAGACGAACACCTAAAACCAGAGACTTCGTACCTCAACATTAAGATAACTGCTATCGGTTCTTCTAGACTAAAATAAATAGCGTCTAGTGGGGGAGATTCCGAGAAATTATGCAAGGAAGTTTCAATGAGATTGACCTTCCCAGTATTTTACAATTGATTGAATTAGGACAAAGAACAGGAGAACTATTGATAACGATCTCAGTATTGGTGAAAAAGTCGAGAGTATTTTAGAAAATTCTAACTATTCCTGTGGTCTTTTCCATTAGAAGCTCTCGCTCAGGCTATAGTGATCGAAGCGGCTCTCATTCTCTGGGATATCGCCCTACCAAAACTCGACGGTTTAACCGGTCAAGGGGGGCTGCTGGCAAGGGTAAAAGCCAAAATGGGTTCTCTCATTCTTTGTGTGATCAGTTTAACTTATATAGGAGCGATCAATCTTTGTGTCCTTTGTGTCTTTGTGGTTCGTTCCACTCGCTACTCGCTGGGTGCATCTCATTTTTGTAAATCTACCAATTGGGATTTTTACGGGGAAACTCTCGGCTAAAATCCGGTATTACTTCCGATTTTATCACTCAATCCCAGCTTTTGGGGGGTTCTACCCCCAAACCACCCGTTGGGGGCGAGGCGCGGCCACTGAGCTTTTACATTGAGCCTGTCGAAATGTGTCGAAATGTGTCGAAATGTGTCGAAGTGCCGCTCCCAAACCCCGGAGCGCATTAGCTTGTCGGTAGGATGCTTACAGACAGCTGCTGATACATTTGTAGTCATCCAAGAGTCACTGATAATTGCTGATTGTCGGTATTCCCGCAAATGTGAGATGCGCCCCACTCGCTCCCTGGCACGAATGTATCTTAGAATACATTTTACCCACCAAATCCAAGAGAGTCCAAAATGGTGGGGGCAACCGATTATTTAAGCAAACCTTTCAGCGAAAATGAGTTATGACTGCTGTTGGAAAAATACCTTGAGGGGAATAGAGGAATGGGGGAATTAGCGTAATGGCAGGATAGGGGAATGTCAACTAAAACCCTAAAACCCTAACATCCTAAAACCTGACACTAAACCCCAAACCCAAAAAAAAATCTCTTGGCTAGTCGTTTCTAACAGTGGAATTGGGAAATGTAGGAATAAAACCCGAAGGGGTCAATCAAGTCCTTGTTGAGAGGGAAACCCCCTGATAAATTTCAGAGTGCGTTGGAGGCAAAAAATGGGAGCAATTTCGGAGCATCGGGTCAACGGAAACTATTATCGCGCATCTTTATTCCATTGTTATTCTTGGCGGCCTAGCTGGGTAGGGAGTTATGAGAGAAATATTGCTGGTAGAAGACAGCCAAGCGCAACGGGAACTGATCTGTGATCTACTCCGCAATAGCGGCATTAAGGTCACGATCGCCAAAGATGGGGTGGAGGCCCTCGAACATATTCAGAGAGCCAATCCCGATCTCGTCGTCCTCGATATCGTCATGCCCCGCATCAATGGTTATGAGGTATGTCGTCGTCTTAAGTCGGATCCCAAAACCAAAAATATCCCCGTGATCATTTGTTCCTTGAAAGGGGAAGTCTTTGATCGCTATTGGGGCATGAAAATCGGAGCCGATGCCTACATTGTCAAACCCTTTGAACCGATTGAGTTCATTGGCACTGTTAAACAGCTGCTACGCCGATAAAATCGCCTTCACCGGTGACAGTCTAGCTATGCTATAGGTCAAGACAGCTAAAAACGCTGACCGAAAATTTGGGTACAAGCCCCGCCATGTCCGCGCAGGGTCGGGCGGCTTTAAATAAATATGTATTGTCAACTTAAAGAATTTTGTGTTAAGATATTGATACTCGGTCAAGCAGTGTCAAAATGTTTGTACTAGAATACAAAGTTAAGCCAAAACCTAATCAGATAGAAGCCATTAATGAGGCAATACGGACAACCCAATTTGTTCGGAATAAAGTTCTGCGTTATTGGATGGATAATCCTGGTGTTGGCAA
>NZ_JASJFG010000285.1:0-2183 GCF_030065375.1 Microcystis sp. M49636_WE2
GCACTGAAAGGATTCGTTTCTCCACCTTGATGAAATAACATCGTTGTTCCAGCAGAAGCACGAGGTTCATTAGGTTGAAATAGGCCATCGTGACTGGTATCTCGTTCCGCCATGGCTGATGCGGTAGGACACAATACTTTACCCAAGGTGGCACTTGTTCCTGTTTTATATTCGTAATATCCTTCGGGTAAACGTCCTAAATCCAGTCGTCCATCACCATTTGCATCAACCCCCATTCTGTTGCGATCAGCCAATGGATTATTACTATCTTCATACTGAGATGAGGGTTCCGTGTTAGAGGCGTATTTACGAGCGTGTTTCCCCGCGCCATCTGTCCAGATCATGTAAGTAATATCATCGTAACAACCATGCCAATCATTGACTTTTGTACTGGTTTCCTTCCGGAAAGAGATTAAGTTGCGTTTACGCAATGTTCCGCCATTATGGGTGATAATCTCGGCACAATAATCGTATTGCTCACTTTCCGATAGATTAGAAGCAGGAGGGTTGATTCCCGAACCCATCAGGCGATCAGAGGTTAAACTTTCTAGAACCCAACCGGAACAAGGTGAACTAATACGAAGCCATCTCGCACCTTGACTATCCAAACCAGCATCTACGACAGTTAAAGCCGTGTTATTGTCTAATTGACCCACTTTTTCATAGGTAGTTCCAGGTCCAGAGCGCACATTTAAGGGAGGATTGGCATCAGCAGCAAAGACTCGATGCAGCGAGGAAGTTAAAGAAGTAAAGACATAACCTTCCACAGGTTTATCAATGCGGAGCCAATTGTCATCCGTCCCTATCACGTTTAAGGGTGTGCCATTAGTCAGTTCTGTCACCACTGAAAAGTTTGTTCCTGCTCCTGAACGGACTTTTAAGGGCGGATTTGGGTCATTGACAAACACGCAATAGGAAGATTTTGTCAAGTCACGATGAACATAACCTTCAATCGGTTTACTAATTTTCAGCCAATTGCCCTCTTCACCTACAACCGTTAATCGTGTCCCGTTATCTAAACGCCCCACAGGATCATAATTACTTCCTGCACCTTTCCGCACATTTAAAGGCGGATTGGCATCACAGACAAAGACGAATTTTTCGGACTGAGGTGGATTAACGATGGGTGGTTGACTTCCTAAATATTCCTTAACTCCCGCACAAATTTTCTCAACAATTTGCTGATAACCGCCATCTCTCAACCAAGTTGCATCTTCATCATTGTCAATGAAGCAACTTTCAAGCAATATGGTGGGCATAGTACAATCATGGGTACAATTCCAGACACGACTATACCAGTCATGGACAAAAGGCGTTCCAGCGTATTCATAACCCCGTCCTTGTAAAGGCAGTCCTCGGAAGTGTTTATCGATGATTTTGATAAATTTCTCAAATTCTGGACTCCGATTCACATAGAATAACCACCAACCTTTTGCCTGTCGGTTACAAGCATTATGATGCAGACACAAACAAACATTTGCACCACTGTCATTAGCTCGTTGTTGCAAGGTGGAAAGGGAAGCTAATTCATTTTCTTGACGACAGATAATCACTTGATAATTGCCCGCCGCTTCTAAACGGGCCTTAACTTCAACTGCTTCTTTCCAGTTGTAGTCTTTTTCCCGTAAATTTAGCGTATGGTTGACTGCCCCTGAATCTGTCCCTCCATGTCCTGGCATAATAGCAACTTTGAAAATCCGTGATGGAGGAGGTTGTTCTCCACCATATTCATCTAGTAAGCTTTGAGCTTCAGGGAAAACATTTTTGACCTTACTGACATAGTTTGGGTCGGTGGCATAGCCTTTTTCCCAAATATATTGTAAATAGCCTTCCGGATCATTATCGTATTCTTCCCATCCCTGATAGGGGGAGTTCGGACGACCGATAAACCGCCAATATCCCATTGCAGCCTGTTCTGCGGTTTTCCAATGACACCAATAACAACCATTGGGTTCGCTAGGGGTAACTAACCAAATTTGATGGGTGATTTTTTCGGTGTAATTGTCGTCAATTTTATCTCGCCATTTGAGTCCACCGGGGTTTCCCGCTTCTTGAAAAAGTTTACTCGTACCTCGTGCAGATTCAACGATTGCTTGTGCTAATTGAACAACCCGTAATTTGCGATACCGAGTGGGAATTTGTTCGGTGGTAGCAACGGCACGCACATAATCAGTCCATGAGAA
>NZ_JASJFG010001012.1:0-3063 GCF_030065375.1 Microcystis sp. M49636_WE2
CCCCGGTACAGTTCCAGAAGCCGCCGATCTGCAATTTGCCGCCGATTACGCCGCTTATTATAGCCGCGCTCGCCATAGTGAACAGGTTCCCGTCGTCTATACCCGTCCCAAATACGTCTATAAACCCAAGGGCGCCAAGCCAGGTATGGTGGTTTACAAACAGGAAACGGTAATCTGGGGCTGTCCTCAGAGGGTTGAAGATTACCGCAAAAAATAATTTTTTACCAAATTGTTTACTTTTTTTTACACAAAATGGGTATTGTCTGTTACAATTGTTACTAGAGAGACAAATGCAGTTCAGGCGCTTGGGAACGCAAGAACTATATTTCCTCAGATTACAACAACAAACAACAGCAAACCAGTGGTAGCAGCCGATAGTCTCGGGAAAGACACAAAAAACCGACTATTCAGGTGATATTAAAGCGACCACTGGTATTTTATCCTCACCTAACCGGTTCTGTCAGTTTCCTCAACTTTCTTTTCGGTTTCCGAGACTTATTGCCCAGTTGAAAGAGGGATAGTTAGCATCCAGCTTTTTGTAAAGAAATTTAAACTTCACCCATAGTTAAGCCTCTTCGGCCTAAATAAACGACTAGAAACAGTTTTTTTCGGGAGGCCGGGTTTATGGATAGCCCATTAGGGACGATGAACTTTCAACAGACAGAGCTATACAAAAGAATTCAGGCATTTGCCTTGGATCGGCCAGATAGTCAATTATCTTTCAGCCAACGATTAGCAAAAGATAACGGCTGGTCCTTAGGCTATACTCAGAGAGCGATCGAGGAATACAAAAAGTTTATATTTCTAGCCGTTGCAGCAGGACATCCGGTCACGCCATCCGACCAAATCGATCAAGTTTGGCATTTACATCTGACCTATACGCGATTGTACTGGCAAGAGTTCTGTCCCAAAATTTTGCAAACCACATTACATCACGAGCCGACTCGTGGGGGTTCATCCGAGCAATTAAAATTTGGCAGTTGGTATAGCAAGACGCTAGAAAGTTACGAACAGTTTTTTGGACATATTCCCCCAATAGATATTTGGCCTAAACCCAAAGACCGATTCGGGCGAGATTTGCATTTTATCCGGATCAATACTCAACAAAGCTGGGTTTTGTCAAAACCTAATTTCACAGTCTCCGTCAAACCACAACTGCGAAAAATAGGCATCTTTACCTTTTTAGCCTTCCTTTCACTGATGATAACTGGCTGTCAGATAATCTCCCAAATTCCTAACCCAATGAATTTTACAGGTCCGGAATTTTTAACCTTCTATATTTCCCTAGTAGTGATGGGAATCGCTTTGGCAGCCTGGCTACGTTTTTCCCTGTGCCTAGTTAGCACTAATACAAAGCAGCAACCTGATTTAAATACTTACGAGATAGCTTTCTTGGCGGGTGGCAATCATCGCCTGATTATGGCCGCAATCACCAGTTTGGTAAAACAAGGCTATGTGGAGGTATTAAAAGAAAAATCACCATTTGGAAGAACACAAAGCAAACTGGTGGTGACAGGAAAGATCGATGCTATTGCCGATCCTGTAGAAAAGGCGGTCGCCCAAGATATTTTGGCCACTGATGGGGCAATTGAACAGGTTTTCCAGAATTCTACAGGAATGAAAGATAGCATTCGTTCCCGCCTAGAACAGCTTGGTTTGTTTCCGAGCGATGCCCAAGCATTGAAAGCGCAAATTTATCCATCATTGATTGTGGTTATTCTTCTAGGAATAGGCTTGTGCAAAATGGCGGTGGGAATTTCTCGCGATAAGCCCGTTGGTTTACTTCTCATCTGTATATTTGGGCTTCTAGTTTTGGGAGCAAGGTTTTTTGTCAAACCACAGCGCAGCCGTTATGGAGAGATCATTTTTAAGGATTTAAGAAATCGCTTACAACATTTAAAAACAGCCAATAGCAGCGATTCTGAACTTGTACTTGCGGTGGCGTTTTTTGGAGCAACAGTTCTGATGGCGGATATGGCTTTAGCAGACCTGTATCAAATGCTGACTCCCACAGCCGTTGCTAGTAGCGGCGGTGATGGCGGCAGTGGCGGCAGTGATGGCGACAGTGATGGCGGTTGTGGTGGTTGTGCTGGTTGTGGTTGTATGTGATTGAGTTCAAGGCCATTAACAGCCGCTCGATCGTTCTGTTGAACATTCCCGCCACCGTAGCCCTGTTAATTTTTGCCTTAATCTCCTCTCTGGTTTGATTGCTTAAGTAGGGTTGGCTTAATATTACTGGAAGCTTTGCTAGAAAAGGGTTTTGGCACTTTTTGGGCTAAAAAAGTGCCAGAAACAAACGTTGAGAAATTAGGGACTCAAAACCCTGGCACTTTCCGGAGGCGAACCCAAAGCGCTCGCTACGCGAGAACACAAAGGTTTCCGCTTCCAGGCGCGCGAGGTCATTCTGTTTTTCTGACTTCCCCGACCGATTCGGAGACGACCGACTCCTAACCCCACCAACAAACTTTTTGCCGCAGCCCCTAAATATTCTCGTTTTCAAGGTTTAATTGGGCAATAGCTCTATCAATTAAATCACAGCCCTCCCCCAGGGATTCGATCCGCGAAAACCGATCACGCCAAACCGCCGCACCGGTAAAATCCTGACAATACCAAGCCAGATGTTTCCTGGCTTGCCAGATGCCGCGTTGTCCCTTGTATAGCCATAGCCCCTGTAAATGCTCTTTAGCTAGGCTTAACAGGTCAATAGAGGTGGGTTTCGGCAACTTTTTGCCTGTTTTGAGGTAATAATCGATTTCCCCCACCAAACAGGGATAACCGAGGGTTCCCCGTGAACACATCACCCCATCGGCCCGGGTAAATTCCAAACAATTAATCGCCGCTTCCACAGAAACAATATCACCATTAGCGATGACAGGAATCGATAAAACCTCCTTCACCCGTTTAATCCATTGCCAATCGGCCGGCCCGTGATAACCCTGTTCCCTAGTGCGTGCGTGCAGGGTCAACATTTGCGCTCCCGCATCTTCCAAACGACGGGCAAAATCGATAATATTAATCTCTTGGGCGTTCCATCCCAAGCGAGTTTTCACCGTTACCGGCACC
>NZ_JASJFG010000726.1:0-16285 GCF_030065375.1 Microcystis sp. M49636_WE2
AAACGACTCTTAGGAGAAAATCATCCCGATGTGGCAACTTCCCTCAACAATTTAGCAGGATTGTACAAATACCAAGGCAGATACACAGAAGCGGAACCTCTCTATCTACAAGCATTAGATTTGAAAAAACGACTCTTAGGAGACAATCATCCCTCTGTGGCAACTTCCCTCAACAATTTAGCAGGATTGTACGATTCCCAAGGCAGGTACAAAGAAGCGGAACCTCTCCATCTAGAAGCATTAGATTTGCATAAACGACTCTTAGGAGAAAATCATCCCAATGTGGCAACTTCCCTCAACAATTTAGCAGGATTGTACGAATTCCAAGGCAGGTACAAAGAAGCGGAACCTCTCTATCTAGAAGCTTTAGATTTGAGAAAACGACTCTTAGGAGAAAATCATCCCGATGTGGCAACTTCCCTCAACAATTTAGCAGGATTGTACGAATCCCAAGGCAGGTACACAGAAGCGGAACCTCTCTATCTAGAAGCATTAGATTTGTATAAACGACTCTTGGGAGACAATCATCCCGATGTGGCAACTTCCCTCAACAATTTAGCAGGATTGTACTATTCCCAAGGCAGGTACACAGAAGCGGAACCTCTCTATCTAGAAGCTTTAGATTTGTTAAAACGACTCTTAGGAGACAATCATCCTAATACAAAAACCTGTCGTAATAATTTACAAAGGCTGCGACAACAGCAAAAACCTACTTCTTTAACTTGGTGGCAGTGGATTATAGTTATTCCTATAGTTATTCTATGGATGCCGTTTTATTTGCTATGGATGCTCACTCGGTGGCTAGTGCGTCGCTTTATTAGGTAAAGAGTCTAAACTATGATTGATGCGATTATGGGATAGACTATAATTGATCATTGATAAAGACTTGCCAAATACAACACAATCATAGCATTCACTCAATCATTCAAATCA
The DNA here is from genome assembly GCF_030065375.1 of Microcystis sp. M49636_WE2. Classification (NCBI taxonomy): domain Bacteria; kingdom Bacillati; phylum Cyanobacteriota; class Cyanophyceae; order Chroococcales; family Microcystaceae; genus Microcystis; species Microcystis sp. M49636_WE2. Next base: position 934 of record NZ_JASJFG010000726.1, read on the forward strand.
CAGCTTAGACTTATTATAGGAATCTTCCAGACTCTGTGCGATAAGCTTAACCTACAACAGAATCCATCTTTGTGTCCTTTGTGCCTTTGTGGTTCCTTCCATTCCCTCGCCAGCAGGACTGTATCTTAGAATACATTTTACCCACCAAATCCAAGAGAGCCTTGAATGAACCAATCATAGTTAAGAGCGTTGGAAAAGAGGGTCTGTAGGCGCAAGGATTTTCCATTATGAATATAGTATCATGTCAAGTCGCCTTTGTCAAGAGAAAATTTAACAACATCCAGACAAACGTTATTGTAGGGGTAATTCATGAATTACCCCTACACCTATTACCTAGTCCAGTAGTCCACCACCACCATTGACAGTGATTGGAATGATTGAATGATGGACTATAATTGAATTAATCACTGCTCACTGATCACTGATAATAACCCTTGACCGCCAAAACGGACAACATCGGTACAAAATAACCCCGTTTCCTCCCGCACAGTTTCTATAGCTTTAACTGCCGCCTCCGGACTAAGATGAAAAGTATTTAAACTAATCCCCTTTACCTTCACCTCCCCAAAACTTCCCCCAGCGCTGGCAGTCATTTCGCAGAGTTTAATCACTTCCGTTAGGGGAGGGATGGGAATATCGGGTAAATCTTTGATATGAATTTGTCCAGCGCGATGGACGAGAATTAACCCCGTTGGTTGACTGCCACGCATTAAGGGCAAGGTAGCAGTGGATCCAGGGTGTAATAGGGAACCTTGACCCTCAATAAACAAAATATCGTTATTTTCCGCCGATTCTAACACCAAAGCCTCGATCGCACCAGCAGCATAATCGACGCGCACTGCATCCAAGGGTACACCCTTCCCCGCGATCATAATTCCCCCCTGTCCAGTGGCTAAAAATTGCGATTTTAGCCCTTTTTCTTGAGCTGCTCGGTGTAATTCGATGCTAGTGGACATTTTGCCCACACTCATATCCGTCCCTACCGTTAGAATACGCTGACAGGTTAAATTTTTCGCCCGCGCTTGCCCAATTTTTAAACCTTGGGGTTCCAGACGGATATCCCAAATCCATTGATCCGGTTTAAGCTGAGAAAAAAGGGGTTTTAGGGGTGTATGGAGACCATTAACGAGGGATAACCCCGCCTTTACCGCCTCTTTGATTTCTTCTAGCCAATCGGGGGGTAAAATGCCTCCTGAGGGTGCGATACCAATTAACAGGGTGTCGGGATGATAGGTTAGAGCTTCCCTAACACTAGCAACAATCGGCAAGGGGCGATCAATTCCGGCCACTTCTTTTAAGGCGCTGCCGGCGCTTTCTGAGTCAATAATCGCCACTACCTGCGCTTTCGCGTAACGCAGATAACTTAACCCAGTTTTGCCGCGAGTTCCTTTGATTCCTTCGTGGAGAAGAATCGCTACTTTCTTGTCAGGAGTCAAATAATTAGCCATCTTTTGTCCGTAAACTAACACCCAAACCGGGTGAATTATTTGGTTGTAAACGTCCCTTTTCTAAGCTTAATCCCGTAAAGGGATCATCGCGTAAATTTAAATGACTATCTAGGTCAAGATAGTTGACAAGCGGGCCAAGATGTGCTAGGGCAGTATTGGCTAAACTGCTGTCAGAGTAACATCCGAACATAATTTGCAGTCGGCAAGCTTGGGCAACATGAATCATTCTCTGCACTTCGGCTAATCCGCCAGCTTTCATTAGTTTAATATTAATGCCGTGGACTCGATCGGCCAGTTTCGGGATATCTTGACTAGAAAAACAGCTTTCATCGACGAAGATAGGTAGGGGCGATTTTTGGTATAAATCAATTAAATCTCGTTCTTGTCCCACGGATAGGGGTTGTTCCACATAAATAACGCCTTTTTCCTCTAACCATTGGCACATTTTCACCGCATCCCTAAATGTCCAACCACCATTAGCATCGACAGTTAGGGGCAAATGGGGGACAATTTCTTTAATGGCCAGAATTATGGCTTGATCGGCTTCTATACCGTCTGGTGAGCCTAATTTGACTTTTAATAAGCTAAAATCGCCAATTTCTAGCCAATCTAACAGCCTTTTCTGCACATTTTCCGGAGAATTTAAACCGATAGTAACAGAAACCGGCGGAATTAAAGAGCGATCGAGTCCAAAAATTTGCCAAAGAGGTAAATTAGCTTTTTTGCCTAACCAGTCGTGCAGTGCCGTATCAATAGCGGCACGAGTAGCCGAAGATATCTGATTTTGCCATAAAATTTTCTCAATTTCTTGGCGTTGACAGGGATGAAAAGATTGTAAAAGAGGAGCGATCGAGTTTAATTCTTGCAGGATTTTATCGGGTTTTTTCTCCTCGCTGGTAATATTAAAAGGGGATGCCTCTCCCCACCCTTCGATATTTTCCTCGCTAATTTGCAGCCAGATATTAGTATTTTCGCTGGTAGTGCCGCGACTAATCGTTAAAGGTACTCGTTTATGAATAGTAAAAGTTTGCCAGTTTAGCAGCATAATTCACCTGGGGATGATCGGGGAATAGGAACAGAAAAATTATCTACACTTACCCAAATCCTTACTTCTGTCCACTCTCACCGCAATCATACAACTTCTGGCGGTGTTTTTCGTCAAAGACAAAATATGATAGGCTAACCGAAGGGATAGGCAAGACGGCTGCGGGTTAGGAAATGGGATGAAAGAGGAGTGAGTTAACCAAAATCAATGATTAAGAAAAAGATTTCTTACTGGGTAAATGGAGGTATTGCCCTCATTGATCGCTATCTGATCAGCCAACTACTACCCCCATTTTTATTTAGTGTTGGTTTATTTGCCTCTTTGGGAGTAGCGATCGGCAATCTTTCCGATTTGGCTAATCAGGTAGTTGATGCCAATCTACCCCTCGCTTCCGCCCTAGAAATTCTCCTGTTAAAAGTGCCAGAATTTGTCACTTATTCCCTGCCGGTTTCTCTTTTGCTGGCCACTTTAATCACCTACGGTCGTTTAAGTAGTGATAGCGAAACCGTTGCCCTGCAAAGCTGTGGAGTCACTCTTTATCGTCTTTTTATACCCACTTTTTGCCTAAGTTTAATAGTTACAGTGGTGACATTTTTATTAAATGAATATGTGGTTCCCAATGCTAATTATCGAGCCACAGAAATTTTAGTGCAGAAAATTAATAAAGAAGCAAGTTTTTGGAAAAATAAAGATGTTTATTATCCAGATTATGAAATAAAAACCCTAGAAAATGGTACGATTAATCGCAATTTAAGAAGTTTATTTTATGCCGAACAATTTGACGGGGAAAAGATGAAAACCGTCACCGTTATCCGTTGGCTAAAACAAGAATTAAATCAAATTATTATCGCCGATTCGGCCCGTTGGAATGCCGTCGATAACGTCTGGGACTTTTTTAACGGCATTATCTATGAATTAACCCCCCCTAACGCCTCCTATAGCCAAGTTATCCCCTTTAAAACCGAAAAAATCGCTTTATCTCGCTCTGCTTTCGATTTTGCTCGTCAAAGCCGCGATCCCTACGAGATGAACATACCACAGGCGATCGAATATGTGCAACTGCTCAAACTCAGTGGCGATGATAAGAGAGTCAGGTTTTTTCAAGTGCGAATCCAGCAAAAAATCGCCTTTCCCTTTGTCTGTATCGTCTTTGCTACCATCGGCTGTGCCTTGGGTTCTCTACCGCAAAGAATCGGTCGGGGAACCAGTTTCGGTCTCAGTGTCGCCATTGTTTTCCTCTATTATCTTTTAAACTTCCTTGTCGGCAGCTTAGGACTAACCGCCACCCTCTCCCCCTTCCTAGCTGCCTGGCTGCCTAACTTTTTCGGTTTTGGGTTAGGTCTGTGGTTATTATGGCGACTTAACGGTTAGACTTTTTTAAAAATTTTCGTCAAGATAGGAGACGTAGAGTTATAGCAGGCCTCTTAGTCTATGTTTCCCTTCTTCTTCAACACTTGTGGCAGCACTTCCCGCCAAGAATGTCAAGAGCGTAAATTAACATTCCTCAAATGGATGCGCGATGACCTCGAAACCCGTCTAGCGGGATTAAATGCCGCTATCGAAACTATCGAGCGTCAAATCAGTCGGGAAGGTCAATAAACCCTGAAAATAGGCGAGTTTTCCCCTCGCCTTCTCCCCACAATTAGCTAAGAGAGATAACTTGACAGTTGTATTCGCCAAGAGGGATAATAGTAGTTTGTGTGAACTTTAGCTAGACTAAAATACCTTGGCTAACGTTATTGTAATCGGCGCTCAGTGGGGCGACGAAGGAAAAGGAAAAATCACGGATCTGCTGAGTCGATCGGCGGATGTGGTGGTGCGTTCTCAAGGCGGCGTAAATGCGGGTCATACCGTCGTCGTCGAGGAGCAAACGTTCAAACTCCATCTAATTCCCTCTGGGATTCTCTACCCAGATACGGAATGTATAATCGGCTCAGGAACAGTCATAGATCCCTCGGTGTTACTCAAAGAGATGGCGCAATTACACGCCCTCAATGTTACCACCGACAATCTCTATATCTCGCAAACGGCTCATGTCACTATGCCCTATCATCGGCTGCTCGATCAAGCATCCGAGGAAAAACGGGGTAAATATAAAATCGGCACCACTGGACGGGGTATCGGCCCCACCTATGCCGACAAATCCGAGCGCATCGGCATTCGAGTCATCGACTTGATGAATACCGAGAATCTGCGGCAAAAACTAGAATGGACGACCAATTATAAAAACGTCATTTTAGAAAAGTTATATAACTTACCGCCTTTAGATCCGAAGACGGTGATCGAGGAATATCTAGAATATGCCGAGAAACTGCGTCCCCATGTGGTCGATAGTTCCCTAAAAATCTACGAAGCAATCCGCAAGCGTAAGAATATTCTTTTTGAAGGGGCCCAAGGCACCCTACTTGACCTCGATCACGGAACCTATCCCTACGTTACCTCCTCCAATCCGATCGCTGGGGGTGCTTGTGTGGGTTCTGGTATCGGTCCGACGGTAATCGATCGAGTGATCGGTGTGGCCAAAGCTTACACCACTAGGGTAGGCGAAGGTCCATTTCCCACGGAATTAGAGGGGGAGATCGAGCAGTTATTGTGTGATCGCGGGGCAGAATTCGGGACCACCACCGGCCGTCGTCGTCGCTGTGGTTGGTTTGACGCGGTGATCGGTCGTTATGCGGTGCGAATCAATGGTTTAGACTGTCTAGCGATTACCAAATTAGATGTTCTCGATACCCTAGAGGAAATCAAAGTCTGTGTGGCCTACCAATTGGACGGCAAAACCTGTCGCCATTTACCCAGTAGTGCCGGGGAATTCGCCCGTTGTCAACCGATTTACCGAACGATGCCGGGGTGGCAACAACCCACCAGTGATTGTCGCAGTCTGGAAGAGCTGCCTAAACAGGCCCTCGATTATCTAAAATTCCTAGGGGCGATTATGGAAGTACCGATCGCGATTATCTCCCTAGGAGCTAGTCGCGACCAAACTATTATCGTTGAAGATCCCATTCACGGACCCAAACGCGCTCTTTTGGACGAAAATGGCTCACCTTGGGATAATTACGAATTTTAAATCATTGTCAAAGAGGATTAGTCAACTATGCAAGTTAGCGTTGAATGTCAAAAAAGACCCGAAAATATTAACCCCAGGGCCCTACGTCGTCAGGGTTTGATCCCAGCGGTTCTCTACGGCCACAACGGCACGGAATCGGTTTCCCTCGTGGTTCCTGAAAAAGCGGCCTTAACTCTACTGAAAAAAGCCTCGGTAAATAACACCCTGGTGGATGTGAATGTTCCCGAAATGCCTTGGACAGGAAAAGCTTTGATCCAAGAGGTACAATCTCATCCCTGGAAAAGAAATCTCTATCACCTCAGTTTCTTCTCGGTATCTGCCCACGGTAAGCTCGATATCGTTGTTCCCATTAAAGCCATGGGAGAAGCGATCGGAACCAAACAGGGCGGTTTAATCGAACAGTTCGTCAACGAAGTTAATGTCTCCTGTACTGCTGATAATATCCCAGAAGTGATCGAATTTGACGTTTCGGAGATCGGTGTGGGGCAATCCCTGCTCGTGGGTGATTTAAAAATGCCGGAAGGGGTGACTTTAAAAGACGATCCCCATACCACCGTTTTTGCCATTGTTGCCGCTAAACGGTAAATTCAGTGCGCGAAACGTTTGGGCATGAAATAGGGTTTAAATCCCCAAAATAACCGCCTAGTAAGGTCTTCAGTCCCTTGACTGAATCTAAAAGGTCAACCTTGACCAACCTTATAACTGTTTATCTGTCCCGACGTTTAGTAAAGGGGACTCAAGGTCAATACACTTGTAATAAATCTTTACAAGTTGAGAGTAACGGCGATAGCCACCCCCAGTTTCAGAAATCACAACTCTGGAATTGAAGCGGGGAACGGAAGGCTCCGAGGTGTAACCTAACGCCAAGATTGTGACCACTGCCAACCATCCAAGATTAGGCTGGGTTCCGTGTCCGACCTGAACCATCGTAATTTTACAGCAGTGTAATAGACATCTCCAAAAATTATAACCGAGTCACAGCTTGCCTTTAGTCTATGTACTAACTAAATAGTTCGATGGCTGGAATGTATATCTATCGTTGCTAATTCAATTTCACTGAAAAAATATGAGGTAATTAAAATAATTTTTATTCGGGTAGATTCCTTAACTAGAAAGACTTTTGGTCTTGAGATAATATTAGGTCGAGGTCTATTGAGTATAATGGGAAAACAGAAGAACCCGGTTTTGATTTCTTCGGGTTCAACATCAGACAATACCCAGCAGGAAAACACAAAGCAGGTAAAACTGGACACGGGAACAAAACATTCCTAACCCATATTAAACCTAGCCAAAAAGCAGTTAAACTCCACACAGAAGCGATTAAAGGTGTAATTAAAATACATAAAACAGAACCTCAATCAGCCTTGATTAGTAAACTAAACCCAATCATTAGAGGTTGGGCTAACTACTACTCAGGGATAGTATCTAAGGATAGCTTCAATCGGCATCCTATGGAGGCCTAGAACCATCTTGATTGACATCCCACGAAGATTTTGTCAGTCTAGATAATACACAGTTAACCAAAGGAAGTCAAGCTGTATCTTTAACAAGGGAACAGTCAAACGAGGAGCCGTATGAGGTGAAAATCTCAAGCACGGTTCTAAATGGGAGGGGAGGTCGGTGACGATCTTCTCGACCCCTAATGATCAAAAAATCTAGCCGCCCAAACCCGATGATTTCCTCCTTTCCCGTTCCTAATAGCTTAAATTGCCCTCAAATTCGCCTTGCTATTCGTTGCCTGCAGCCGCAATTGGTTCACTGGCGCCGACAAATACACCAAAAACCAGAACTAGGCTTTCAAGAACACCTCACCGCCTCCTTAATCAGTCAAACCCTGACTAAATATGGAATTGACCATCAAACCGGCATCGCCGGCACCGGAATTGTCGCCACCATCGCAGGCAGTCAACCGGGGCCAGTTTTAGCCCTGCGGGCCGATATGGATGCACTACCGATCGCCGAAGAAAACCAAGTCCCCTATCGTTCCCAACATCCCGGCCAAATGCACGCCTGTGGTCACGATGGTCACACAGCGATCGCCCTCGGCACAGCAGTTTACCTAGCACAAAACCGTCACGATGTCAAGGGGACAGTAAAAATTATTTTCCAACCCGCCGAAGAGGGGCCGGGGGGGGCGAAACCGATGATCGAAGCGGGAGTGCTGAAAAATCCCGACGTGGACGGAATTATCGGCCTACATCTCTGGAATAATCTGCCCTTAGGGACAGTGGGCGTGAAAAATGGGCCTTTAATGGCGGCGGTGGAATGTTTCGATCTCCAGATTCAAGGCCGGGGCGGCCACGGGGCAATTCCCCATCAAACCGTCGATTCACTACTGGTGGCGGCCCAAATCGTCAACGCCTTGCAAACCATCGTCGCCCGCAACCTTAACCCCCTCGATGCCGCCGTGGTGACTGTGGGTAAATTAGCGGCGGGAACCGCCAGAAACGTGATCGCCGATAGTGCTAATCTCAGTGGGACGGTGCGCTATTTCAATCCCCAGTTAGGGGGCTATTTCCGACAACGGATGGAAGAAATTATCGCGGGCATCTGCCAAAGTCAGGGGGCTAGTTATCAATTCGATTACTGGCAATTGTATCCCCCGGTAATCAATCATGATCAGATGGCGGAATTAGTGCGAGCAATCGCCGCACAAGTGGTGGAAACCCCGGCCGGAATCGTTCCCGAATGTCAAACCCTGGGAGGGGAAGATATGTCCTTCTTTTTACAGGAAGTACCGGGCTGTTATTTCTTCTTGGGGTCTGCCAATCCCGAATTAGGATTAGCCTATCCCCACCATCATCCCCGCTTTGATTTCGATGAATCGGTGTTAGCCATGGGAGTCGAGATTTTTGTCCGTTGCGTCGAAAAATTCGGCAACTCTAAGACTTTCTAGCAATCCGTTCAAGGTGAACAGTTTTTGCCAAACCCGAAACCGCTAAACTGGTCACTGAATCAGACAGGTAAAAAAACCCATGAACAATAATATCCACGAAAACGATACCCAACGGGTGAAAATCCTCAGCGAAGCCCTACCCTATATTCAAGAATTTCGCGGTCGCACCGTAGTGGTTAAATACGGTGGCGCGGCCATGAATAACAGCGATATCAAAGACACGGTCATGCGAGATATCGTTTTTCTCTCCTGTGTGGGGGTTCGTCCCGTTATTGTCCACGGCGGCGGTCCAGAAATCAATAGTTGGCTGGATAAATTAGGCATTGAACCCCAATTTAAAGACGGTTTACGCGTCACCGATGCCGCCACCATGGATGTGGTAGAAATGGTGCTAGTGGGGCGCGTCAATAAAGAAATTGTGGCCTTGATCAATCAAGCTGGCGGTAAAGCGGTAGGATTATGCGGTAAGGATGGTAATCTGATCACTGCCCGTCCCGTGGGTAAAGAGGGCATTGGTTTTGTGGGAGAAGTCAGCAGTGTCGATACTAGCGTCGTCGAATCCTTGGTCAATAGTGGCTATATTCCCGTGATTTCTAGTGTGGCCGCCGATGAAACCGGCCAAGCTCATAATATCAATGCCGATACGGTAGCCGGAGAAATAGCGGCGGCTTTAGGGGCAGCTAAACTGATTTTGATGACCGATACAGCCGGAATTTTAGAGAATTATAAGGATCCTTCCACTTTATTGGCTAAATTGGATATCCAACAGGCCCGGGAGTTGATTCAAAAAGGCATCGTTGCCGGCGGGATGATTCCCAAAGTTGGCTGCTGTGTGCGATCGCTGGCCCAGGGAGTTCAGGCCGCTCATATTATCGATGGTCGTCTTCCCCACGCCCTTTTACTGGAAATTTTCACCGATCGAGGCATCGGTTCCATGATTGTGGCCTCCGGTTATACTAATCTATAGTAGTAATTACCGTACTTTTGGCTAAAAAGACTTGCCTAAAACCACGGATCTGGTGTACAAGTAAGTTAATAAACGCGCTTCTCGCTCCTTTGTAATGGCAAAAGTCTTAGTCTTGAGTTAGTTTAGTCGGGAAGCGCAAAATCCTAAGTATTCATAGCAATTGAATTTATGACCAAACAAGCCGTAGCTCACCCGATGGTGAAGTTTCAACGCAAGGTTAGCAAGTGGATAGATGCAAAAGTAGTCAAACCTAGCGATAGTATCTGGAAACTGGCTCTTTTATACGGAGATGAGTGGGGATACTGGAAGCAAGAGTTGCTCGATTTCGGTTTCTCCATGCAAGACCCTCTCAGCGAAGTGGTAGCGGTAGAAGCTTGGGACGAGGAATAAGCGACCATCGACTCAAAAGCAGCTTTCTAGCAAGATTATCGCCATGGGATCGACTCCGATTATCCTCGCCGCTCTGGTTATCTTATCCTTAAGCGCGAGTTGTTCTCCCGGGACCGAAACCCAACCACCGTCACCAGCGGCCCGTACTACTACCGTCAACGTCACCACCGCTAAACTGGCAACCATCGGACGCAATCTCGATTACACGGGAACTACCCGACCTTTAAAAGTAGTTTCTCTGCGATCGCAAGCCACCGGTCAGTTACTCAATCTCCCCGTCGATGTGGGAGATGAGGTGCAATTAGGACAAATCCTCGCTCATGTTGATGATCGTCTCCTTGCCACCGTTGTCCGGCAAGAAAAAGCCGCCCTGTCCGCCCTAGAAGCGGAATTAGCCCGGGCGAGAATTGAAGTCAGTAACGCTGAAATTGAAGTGGAGCGCCTACAACTACAATACCAACAGGCCAAAAATGATGGCGAGCGCCTGCAAAAATTAGCCCTAGAAGGGGCGATTCCCCTGCAACAGGGCGAAACAGCCCAAACCACGGCGGCAGTGGCTTTAAAAGCCGTTAATAGCGCCAGATCGAGAATTAAAGTGGAGGAACAGGTGGTGGCGGCAATTATCGGCAGAATTGCCGCCCAAAAATCGGTCATCGCTCAGGAACAACAACGTCAGGCCTACGCTATTCTTAAATCACCGGCGACGGGGATAGTTATCGAAAAACTAAAAGAGCCGGGGGATTTAGTCAGTATCGGCGATGAAGTCCTCAAAATTGGTGATTTTCAACAGGTCAAGGTAGTAGTATTATTATCGGAATTGGATTTAAAAACGATTAATTTAGGACAAACGGTTAATGTCAGCCTTGATGCTTTCGGTGAGAGAAATTTTTCCGGTCGCATCAACAGGATTTTTCCCCTCAGCCAAGGCACGGCCCGGCGGATTCCCGTGGAGATTACTCTACCCAATGGGGATGGTTTAATTAAAGGGGGATTATTGGCCCGGGTGCGGTTTAATAATAATTCTGCCCCTCAGGTGATTGTCCCCGAAACAGCAATTGTCAGTCAAGGGGAATCCTCGGCCATTTTTGTCCTTTCCGAGTCTAACTCACAAGTGCAAAAACGTCCTGTTCGTCTCGGTCAAGCGCTCGACGGTCAAGTAGAAATTATCACCGGACTTGAACCGGGGGAGCGTTTCGTCGTTAATAGTAGTAAACCTTTGCAAAATGGCGAAAAAGTCCGGGTCAGTATCCTGAGTAATCCTTGATTAGTTGGGGATTGCTAAGTAGTTAGGTGTTAAAAACTGTCAGATTACCCCCCTTATCAAGGGGGGACTAATGGGGGATCAAACCCCCCTTATCAAGGTAGGGTTGATTATTCATAGTAGGGTTGATTATTCATAGTAGGGTTGATTCATAGTAGGTGATTCATCGTAGGGTTGATTCATGAATCATCCCTACCCTTATCAAGGGGGGACTAAGGGGGGATCAAGGGGGGATTAAAGGCAAAATCCATTTTTAATTTAATTATAACCAGCTACTTAATTCCTCTTGACAAAATCCCAGCACTTGACATATACTTATTTATATAATGGGAATCCGTGCCTGCCTGCGACCCCCTCATTTTCAGGCAAGATGAACTTAAGAAAATTAAATTTTGGGCGCACATGATGCGCTTCTACTATTGGTACAATCATATTATTCTCTGGAGCGATTGCATTCGTCCTCTTTAAGGGGGAATAATAATACAATTGAGAATGCAGTCAATCCCCTTAATCTCTATGGTCAATAAACTATACTACGGTGATAACCTAGAAGTGCTGCGGAAGTATATCAAAGATGAATCGATCGATCTTTGTTATATCGATCCACCCTTTAATTCTAAACGCAATTACAACCAAATTTATAACAACTTAGGTAAGGAAGATCAAGCACAAGCACAAGCGTTTGTGGATACCTGGACATGGGATAATCACGCTAACGAAGCTTTAGAAGAAATTCAAAGCAACTATCAGGGTAAATTTACCAGTCAGACTATTGATTTAATTGACGGTTTAACCAAAGTTTTAGGTAAAGGTAGTCTTCTCGCTTATCTGGTGAGTATGACTCTGAGGATCGTGGAAATCCATCGAGTTTTAAAATCTACCGGTAGCTTTTATCTCCACTGCGATCCTACTGCTAGTCATTATTTAAAAATAGTTTTAGATACTATTTTTTGCTCTCAGGGGGGTGATTATATTGCTGAAATTACTTGGGAAAGAACATCTGCTCATTCAGATTCCAAGACTTTTGCTAATACCACTGATGTTATTTTTTTATATTCCAAGCGAATTTTGATGTTTAATCAACAATTTAAGCCATATTCAGAAGAATATCTGAAAAAATATTATAAGCATCAAGATGGCAAAGGAAGATTTTTAGATAGAGATTTGACTGCTGGTGGACTGTCAGGTGGTGGTTATAACTATGATTGGAAAGGAATTAAAAAGCTGTGGAGATGCCCTATAGAAACAATGCAGAAATACGAAGAACAAAATAAATTATATTACACAAGAAATGGTACTCCTAGATTAAAGCAGTATTTAGAAGAAATGCCTGGAGTACCACTGACAAATTTATGGAATGATATTCCTCCAATTAACTCACAAGCATCTGAAAAACTCGGTTATCCCACGCAAAAACCGGAGGCATTGTTAGAAAGAATAATCAAAGCAAGTAGTAATAAAGGAGACATAATTTTAGATGCCTATTGTGGGTGTGGAACGACTATCGCTGTAGCAGAGAGATTAGAAAGAAACTGGATTGGAATTGATATAACCTATCAGAGTATTAGCTTAATGTTAAAGCGATTAGAGGACTCCTTTGGTAAAAATGTTTTAGATAAAATTGAACTGAATGGTATTCCCAAAGATCTAGAATCAGCCAAAGCATTAGCCACTAAACCGGATGATCGTACCCGCAAAGAATTTGAGAAATGGGCGGTTTTAACCTATAGTAATAACCGGGCCGTGATTAATGACAAAAAAGGGGCAGATAAAGGAATCGATGCTATTGCCTATTTTCAGGGAGATAAAGACAATCGGGAGAAAATTGTTTTTCAAGTAAAATCCGGTAATGTCAAATCAGGAGACATCAGAGATCTACAGGGAACCATGACACTACAAGGGGCAGCCCTGGGTATATTTATCACCTTGAAACCCCCCAGCAAAGATATGATACAAACAGCCAAATCTGCGGGAATTTATCGCGGTCGTTATATGAGTCAAAGTGTCGATAAAATTGAGATTGTGACAGTACAAGAAATCCTTGAACAGAAAAAACGTCTCGATGTTATCCTCACCTTTGAAGTCCTGAAAGCTGCCGAAAAACAAAGGGAAACCCAAGGACAACAAATGAGTTTAGATATACCCTTTCCCGAATAAACATCTTTTTGTTATTTTTGGGGATAGGGTGATAAAAAGTTCCAAACCGACCCTAAAGAAGATATTCCCTATAGAATGCTAGATTATGCCACCAGACTCTATCGACGCTATCCGCGTAAACCTATCCATCAAGTGGTTATTTATCGGGTGCATCTCATATTTGTGGCTCTCTCGTACTTGTAGTGATCAGCAGAAGTTATTAAAAGAGGGCGAATGCAATTCGCCCCTACAATAATATTATGGTAGGGGCGCATCGCGTGCGCCCAAAATGTGATATTGATATTTCTCCAAAATTGAGATGCACCCTATTTATCTAAGGAAAAGTGACTCCCCCACAGTCCGACAGAATGATTATAAACAAGGGAAAACCTCTCATCAATTTGAAGTGATTAGACTGTGGGAACAACCCTCGGAACCCCTATTAAAGGCCCCCGGACTGTTTCCCTTTGCCATACTCGCTCAAGCTGAGAAACAAGAAAACTTACTGCGGCAAATTGCCCAAGAAATCGAGCAAATCAGCGATAGTCGAGAACAAAGTAATCTGGCCGCATCTACCGCAATTCTAGCCGGGTTAGTATTAAAGAAAGACATCATCCAACGATTATTAAGGAAGGACATCATGAAAGAATCAGTTATCTATCAAGAAATCTGGTCGGAAGGTTTACAAGAGGGACGACAAGAGGGACGACAAGAAGGAGAAGCTAACCTAGTTTTACGTCAATTAAATCGGCGTGTAGGGGACATTTCCCCCGAATTATTGCCCAATATTCGCAGTCTTGACCTAGAACAGTTAGAAAACTTGGGAGAAGCTTTGTTAGATTTTCAGTCACTACAAGATTTAGAACAATGGCTGGAAAATTGCCGAGCTAGTTAGTACAAATAAACTAAATGCGGTCTATCCATTCCCATGGAAGCAGCAAGCTCTCAACTCCCTTGAGAGTAGTTCACATTTTAATCTATTCCCCGGTAGAGATCGGCGATGGCTAACTCTAGGTTAATACTTGACAGGATCACGCGATCGCCTGTCTCGTAAATAGTCGTTTCCCATGTCCCCAGAGAATTACGGCGACGGCATTCCACGCGCTGGATTTCTTGGGAAATTAATACATATTCTTCTAAAGTTTCTATCTGTTGATAATCTTGGAATTTTTCGCCCTTGTCAAAAGCCTTCGTGTTGGGGGAAAGCACTTCCGCAATTAGTTTCGGATAGCGTTTCAGATAACGATCTTGGCGATCGCGAGGATCGCAGGTAACAAAAGCATCGGGATAGTAATAAAACTGATCTTGATAGTTAACCTTGACATTACCCGAGTGAAACCGACAGTCTGTAGAGTCGCCGAAATGTTCGTCAATGACTTTGAGAAAATTGAAGGCGATGCGCTCGTGATTATCCGTACCGCCGGCCATCGCATAAACCAAACCACGTCGGTATTCATGGCGGATCTGACTCTGGCGCTCGATAGCGAGATATTCTTGGGGACTGATGTAGTTGGGAACTGCGATCATAATCTCTAGGGGAAAGCCTAGTATCAATTATAGTACGAGAACGGATCTGGCTCTCTCATTGTCTGTGTGATCAGTTTAGGGACTTGCGTGGGAATAATATCCCAATCGATCGGAGGGCGCAAGCTTTGCGCCCCTACAGTAACGGATTTTGTCCACAATGTAGGGGCGAACTGCGTTCGCCCAAAAGGTACATTATCAAAGCGCAAGTCCCTTAACTTACATATCAGCGATCGATCTTTGTGTCCTTTGTCTCTTTGTGGTTCCTGACCCAGAGAGCCGATAAACCAGCGCAAGAGGGCAAAATCTTGATAAACTGAGGGGATAACTATCCCAGACAATCCCCATGACCACTCACTTTATTAGTGCCGAAATCGACCTACAGGAAACCCCGCAACAACTGCAGCAAGAAATCGAAAAAGAATTAGCCAAACGCGGTGAACCCTTGCGTTGGGCAATCACAGAAGTGGATACCGAGAATAATCAAGTCAAAGTCGAAGCGATTGTCACCACTGCCTCGTGAATTCCCGTCCCTATACCGCCGTACTAATTATTCCCACCGGCATCGGGGCAGCGATTGGCGGTTATGCTGGGGATGGCATTCCCGTGGCCAGA
>NZ_JASJFG010000580.1:0-2431 GCF_030065375.1 Microcystis sp. M49636_WE2
GATTACAGAGAAGTATTCCAAAACGTTTTATCTCGGTACTCTCCTGATGCCGAAAGCAAAACGTCAAGCGATCTGGGCAATTTATGTCTGGTGTCGTCGTACCGATGAACTGGTCGATGGACCCCAAGCCCGGTTAACTACCCCTGAAACCCTCGATTTATGGGAAAAACAGCTAGAAACCGTCTTTTCTGGGGTTGCCCTCGAGGATGCCGATGTCGCTCTCGTGGATACTCTAGAAAAGTTCCCCATGGATATCCAACCCTTTCGGGATATGATTGCCGGGCAACAGATGGATCTCTATCGCAGTCGTTATCAAACCTTTGATGAACTAAAACTGTACTGCTATCGGGTGGCAGGGACGGTGGGGTTAATGTCCAGCGCGGTGTTAGGATTGGAAGATGGCGATCGCTCGGCTCCTTGGCGACGCAATCAAAGCGTCTATATTCCCCAAGAAGAAGCGATCGATCTCGGTATTGCCAATCAATTAACCAATATTTTGCGGGATGTGGGGGAAGATGTCCATCGTGGCCGGATTTATCTACCTTTAGAGGATTTAGAGCGTTTTAACTACAGCGAAGACGATTTACTCAAAGGGGTTAATGATCACCGTTGGCAGGCGTTAATGCGCTTCCAAATTGAGCGCGCTCGTTATTACTACGATTCCGCCGAAAGGGGGATCCGCGCCCTTAATCCCGATTCCCGTTGGCCGGTTTGGGCGGCTTTACTGCTTTATCAAGGCATTTTAGACGTAATTGAAGCAAATAATTATGATGTCTTCGCCCGTCGTGCCTTCGTGCCTTTAGCCAAGAAAATGCTCTATCTACCCGTGGCTTGGTTGCGATCGCAGGCGTTATAAAAATGCGACGGGTTTTGTCCCTTGCCGACTCCACCCGTCGAGTCTTACCTAGGGGCTGCTGAAAAAGTTTTTCGTGGGGGCAGGGTGTGGGGTGTGGGGTGTGGGGTGTGGGGTTTTATCCATTTTCAGGTGGTCAATTACCTAATTTTCAGGGAAAAAATCCCTAAATTTTCCCCCCAATCACTCCAATGGTAGGCACTTTTTCAGGGAAAAAAAGTCTAAAAGCCTTATCCAACAAGGTTTTTAGATTTATTCAGCCAACCCTAACTATTAAGTTTTCCCAATTCAGCTGCTTAACTTGGGTTTGGTTTTTCAGCGCGATTTAGGAGTCACCAACCAGAAGGGTCCAGTTTCCGTGCAGGGAACATCTCGATCGGTTTCGTAAACCACAAGACCATCTTGCCGATCCAAAACTAACGCTTCTCCTAGACGGACGTAGGATATAAATGGGCCGAGATAGCGGACGACAGGCTCATCGCTACAGGCCGGCAACACCCGATCATTAAAATACTCGTATCCCACATCCTCGACGCTTTCATAGTAGCGGACGCTGAGGTCATCGAGCGCTTTCCCGGGAAAGCGGTCTTGGATAGCTGACCGGAGAAATTCTGGCAGCGGTCGATCGGGCGATAATAATGTTCCAGATTTCATGGCTTTTCCCCCTAAAACTAAAGGAAGCGGGAAACTCTGACAAGTGCCTCCCCGATCGGGACTATTCACTTCCGCTCCCTACCCCGCCAATTTTTTACTAGGGATGGAAGCCAGCGCGGGGAGTTCCCTTTGTATTTATTGTAACAAATTTCCCCGCAAAGGTTCAGGGCGATACGGTGAGAACAGTTTTTCTTGATTTTTCGTTACAAAGATTGACAAATTTATCCTTTTATTTTGGCGATAATAATAATTACCAGGCGACAAGCCAGAACAAATAATGGAAATAGGGAAAGACGGACGAGGATGGGACTAACTAACTAGCCATGATGATAGCGAGAAAAGAAGTAGTTTAGTAGTGCCGAATTCTCGTTCCCGATCATTTAGGAGGTAGGAAAGATGACAATTTATGTCACCCGCGAGGGAGATAAACTGGTG
The DNA here is from genome assembly GCF_030065375.1 of Microcystis sp. M49636_WE2. Lineage (NCBI taxonomy): Bacteria > Bacillati > Cyanobacteriota > Cyanophyceae > Chroococcales > Microcystaceae > Microcystis > Microcystis sp. M49636_WE2. The sequence goes on from NZ_JASJFG010000580.1 coordinate 1,943, forward strand.
GCCGATTCCCCACTGGAATTGGTAGAAAAATTACAACAATGTCAGGGTAGAATGGCGGAAACAAGACAGGACTTCATGACTCGGATGGCCGCACAGATGGTAGCCAGCCAAGGCGTTACTGTTCCCATCACCGACCCGGAGAATTTTATCGCCGAGCTAATCCACAACGATTTTCTCAGCGTGGTGGACAGTATTGATGGCTAAAAGTCGGACGGGGAATTGGCGGCAAAACTTAGCCCCTAGGGTTCCTAATACTTTACAATACTATTTTTCTTACTGATTACTGTTCACTGATTACTGATTACTGAAAAACCCCCATCACCCGATCAACAACATTTTTCAGGGTGATAGGATAAGCTGGAATTATCGAAACCGTAGAAATAATAGATAAAATGAGTAATCTCCTCTGGCCGCGTTTTCTCAAGAAAGCTTACCGTCAAGAACCAATAACTAGCTTTATCTTTACCGCAGCGGCAGTAGATGTCATCA
>NZ_JASJFG010000949.1:0-2524 GCF_030065375.1 Microcystis sp. M49636_WE2
ACCCAAAGGTAAAGGAAATTTAAACCGCTCATAGTTATCTATATTTTTTCTAATTCCTACGATAAAAACTCTCTCGCGATTCTGGGGTAAACCAAAATCGTAGGCATTTAATAACTGCCAGTAAACTTGATAACCACAGCTAGTTAATTCATCGATAATTAACTCTAAATTCTCCCGATTGCGAGGACTAGCTAAACCACTGACATTCTCGAAAATAAAGCTTTTGGGTTGACTTTTCTGGACTAATTTAATCACATCAAACCAGAGTTTTCCCCGGGGATCTTCAAATCCCCGTAAACATCCCGCCACCGACCAAGGTTGACAGGGAACGCCGCCGACAATAAGATCGAGATTATCGGGTAAATTGCTGATTTTACTCACATCTCCGAAAGCAATTTCATCGCTGTTGAGATAGCTAATAAAATTCTGTTGATAAACTTGGATGGCCTGTTTATCAATTTCTGAATAACCTAAACAACGTCCTCCCAATTTCTCCAAAGCGATTCTAAACCCACCGATTCCCGCAAATAAATCGACAAAACGATACTGGGGATGGGTGATAACTAGATGTAGGGGTAATTGGGGTTGTGTGCTGACTTTAACTGTGGTTTTCAAGGGTAAATAATTCCTTTTCACCGTCTGGGAAGATGCCTATATGTACTAAATATTTTAGTATAACTTAAGAGTTTTTTTCTAGAGATATCCTCTCCTGCAAATTTCCTGTCTTGAAAGAGGGTGTAGGGTGTGGGGTATAGGGTGTAGGGAAGGACACCTCTTTCATCTCTGGTGGTGAAAATTTTTTCATCGAGACTGACTCCTCACTAACTACGACAATTTTTGATTTTTGCAGCAGCTCTATCGAGTCTAGGAATACTCGTAGTCTTCGATAATGTGGAGAAGTCGCATAGCTGAACTACAGGATTCTTCTAAAATTTCCTGTTTCTCCTGAGAATCATCGATTAAATCTTCAGATACCAGACGCAGAGAACCTAAAAGACTATTAAGACTGCTTCTCGCTTCGTAGGATAAATAAGCTTTTCTTTTTTGCTCATCTTCCCTATTCTTAGAGTCGGCCTCTTTGCTATCACTAAATTGCAGAGCGTGTAAACGGGCATAATGACCGCCTTGAGCTAATAATTCCTCGTGATTGCCGATTTCTGCCACTTTTCCTTTGTCCAGCACCACAATTTGATAGGCTTTTTGAACAGTGGAAAGACGGTGAGCGATCACAAGAGTAGTACGCTCGCGACAGAGTTCATCGATCGCTTCCTGTACTAAACGCTCAGAAATTGTATCCAAAGCACTGGTAGCTTCATCAAGAATGAGAATATCCGGATCTCGCAGTAAGGCACGAGCGATCGCTAATCTTTGTTTTTGTCCTCCCGAAAGTCTCACTCCCCGATCGCCAATTTCCGTATCCAGTCCTTCCGGCAGTTTGGAGATAAACTCGTAGGCATTCGCCCTTTTTGTCGCTGCTACAATTTCTGCATCACTAACATCGGTTAATCCGTAGGCAATATTAAAACGGAGAGAATTATTAAAGAGAAAAGTATCTTGACTGACTATTCCCATGGCTTTTCTCAGAGATTTGACCTCATAATCGCGTAAATCTTGACCGTCAAAAAGAATCCTCCCGGCTGTAGGATCATAAAAGCGTGGTAATAAATCAGCAATTGTCGATTTTCCCGCCCCCGAAGCACCAACAAGAGCGATCATTTTTCCTTTTGGAATCCAAAGATCGATGCCCTTGAGAACTAATTCTTGATGACCGGGATAGGAAAATTGGACGTTATCAAAATGAATACCTGTCTCTAATCTTTGATAGGGAATAGAGCCATTGCTCATAAATGGTTTATTATCTCGAATGAGAAAATCCGCTACCACCTCTACTGCGGAAACATCACCCAATAGACTACTCCTAGCACTGTTAATCTGACCAACTATCGGCAGGGCCCGGAAAAGTACATAGAGATAGGTCAATAAAATCGTCGCTAAAGCTTGCAGTTGTTCATTAAAAAGATAACGACCAGCAATGATAATTAAAGCAATAATAATTACCCCACCGATCTCATTGAGCGGAGCGATTACAGCATTATTAGTCTGGGCATCTAAACCCGCTTTCTCCCGGGCTTCTATATCTTCCACAATAGATTCTAATTCGTATCTTTCATTGCCTACCGCTTTAATTAGACGAATTCCCGTTAATAGTTCCAACAGTTTATTAGTTTGCTGTTTAGCCGTTACGGTGATAATCTCTCCAAACTTTTTTGCTCTCTTGACAAAGTATTGATTAAGCAGACCTAAAAGGCCTCCCAAAACACTAGAAAGAATAGTTAATTGCCAAGAAATTGATAATAAAATAGCCAAGTACATGAAAGCTGTGGCGATAATCTTAATCAGGTTTATGTAATTTCTAATTGATGCTACAGCCCGATTAATCTCCGACATGAAACGATTAAAAATATCTCCTATTTTACTTTTTACATAATAATCTATATCCACTTCTAGCAGCAGAATAACTGAA
>NZ_JASJFG010000675.1:0-1322 GCF_030065375.1 Microcystis sp. M49636_WE2
AAAAATAGACTCGATCGACCCCAAATAACGCACAATAAAAAAGGAAATGTCAAAGGAGAATCGCAAATGTTGCCCTATATCCTAGCGGTCGTTGTGGGATTGAGTAGTCTGTACCTCCTCACCACCGCTTTTATCGCCCCCGATCGCCACCGTCAAGATGATTTTCTCTGGAGTGCGGTAGGATTATTCTATGCCCTTGTCCTCTGGTTGTGCGCGGGAAGGATTACAGGCGCTATCCTCCTGGGACAAGTTGCCGCAGCCATTTTATTTATTGCTTTCGCTTGGCAAACTCTCAAACTCAGACAAGCACTTTTTTATCCCGACAAACCGGTTAAATTATTTACTATTGTCGGTTGGTTAGGCAATCGTCTGGGGAAAGTTACTCCCTCCCAATCCCCTAAAACTAAAGCTAAACCTGAGAAAGTAGCAGCAAAAGTTAAAGAAACGGTTAAAGAAACGGTGGACCCCGTTATAGAAAAAGCCGTGGCTATCGGGGAAACTATTACAGAATCAGTGACAGAAATTGAGGAAAAAGCTCAAGAAACGGTTGCCCCCGTTGCCGAAAAAGCCGCAGCTATCGGGGAACCTATTACAGAATCGGTGACAGAAATTGGGGAAAAAGCCGCAGAAATCATTGATGATGGGGAAACTTTCGATGATTTCGATGATTTTGATGATTTTGATGATTTTGATTTGGCAACGGAAGAGATCAAACCCTCCGAAAATGCCCCAGAAATTCCCCCGACTGAACCTGTCGCAAATGTTGAAGTCGAAACTATTGCTGTTAGCGAAACGGTGATTATTGAAGTTACCGAGGAAGATTTGCCCCCAGAAGAAAATATCGAAAAAGATACTCCCCCAGAAACTCGATCGCAAAGCGCAGAAAATCCCCCTCCATCGGATTAAAAATTAAGACTATTGAGCGGGTGGGTTAGGCAATAATTACCCAAGAAATGGTTCTTCGTTACTTGGTATGGTTCGATAGGGGGGGCATAAATCGACTAAATCCTTATCTGGCAAGAGACTTAATTGATTAATTCGTTCTAGATCGAGAACAATTGACAAAAATTGCCAAATGTCTTTCTATATAAGGGTTACATTTATTATAACCCCCGTCCATTGCATAACACAAACCGAAGAACCAAATTTTTAGTAAAAAAATGTAATAGGAGTGAATTAATTAGGGTTTGCTGAATAATGGTAAAAACCTTACAGGAAAGGGCTTTTAGCTTGATTGAGAGCTTCCCAAATGCACTTAAATCTGCTAGAATCTCTTAAAACCCTTGCATCACCCTTGCATCTTCTCTAATTAGTGCTAATGT
>NZ_JASJFG010001085.1:0-2145 GCF_030065375.1 Microcystis sp. M49636_WE2
TCTAACTTTATCGAGAGGGATGTTATGAACTTTGCGAATAACTCTTAAAACGTGCGCTTCCACTAAGTTAGTAAAGGAAAGTTGCGGAATATTCGGATTAGGTCGTTGAATGAGGGGTAAAAACTCTTTTTGTCCTTTTTTTGTGGGGTAGGTGCGTCCTCGTACCCACGTTCTCAGAGTGGGCAAAGGAATATGGAGATAGCGCGCAGTATCGGCTATAGTGTAGGTGGGAACATGATAGAGATGCTCTAGAGATAAGGGAGATGATGCTTTGACCATCGTTAATATTTTGGTGAAGTTGTTAGGATGAGATTATCGCCTATTATTTCATTTTAGCTAATTTTGGTATCCTTGAGGATAGGGATAAAGCAGGATGAGGGCATCTCAGTGGACATTGGGGGCTAAATGAGGTTATATTTTATCTATAGAAGAACGTTTGTATGTCGCAACGATAATGAGTAATTCACTGCCAAAATATCTAGAGGAAATCACAGGCATTTATCAACAGGGTAACGCCACAGAACACAGTTATCGTCCTGCTTTAAAAAAATTAATTGAATCCCTAAATAATAACCTACAAGCTCTCAATGAACCCAAAAGGATTGCTTGTGGCGCTCCGGATTTTGTGATTAATCAGGGTATGGTAGAAATTGGTCATCTGGAAGCAAAAGATATCGGAACTTCTCTCAAAAAGGTTGAAAATACTCCCCAAATAAAACGTTATTTACAGGCTTTGGGTAATTTAATTATCACCGATCATTTAGAATTTCGTTGGTATGTATCGGGAGAATTGCGTCTATCAGCTGCCGTGGCAAGTCTTAATCAAAAAAAGCAAATTAAACCTGATTCCCAGGGGATTTTACAAGTAGAACAATTGTTCTGTCAATTTTTCCTCTCAAAAGTTATTCAGATAACAACACCGCGAGAATTAGCCAAAAAAATGGCCGCTTTAGCGCAGTTAATTCGAGATGCAATCGGTCAAGCTTTAAAAGATCAAGATTGCGGGGGAATGTTGCGGCAACAATTGCAATCTTTTCAACGAGTTTTAATTAGTGATCTCAATGAAGCACAGTTCGCGGATATGTATGCACAAACAATCTGTTATGGTTTATTTGCAGCGCGCTGTAATACGGATCAAATAAGTTCTTTTTCCAGGGAAACGGCAGCATTTCGACTACCGAAAACTAACCCTTTTTTGCGGGGAATTTTTCATCAAATTGCTGGTACAGAATTAGATGAGCGGATTACTTGGGCCGTGGATACTCTAGCCAATATTTTACAACAAACGGACATGGAGGGGATTCTTAGCAGCTTTGGAAAACGCACGCGCAAGCAGGATCCTGTGGTTCACTTTTATGAGACTTTTTTAGCCGAATACGATAGTAAAATGCGTGAGTCTAGGGGGGTTTATTATACCCCTGAACCCGTGGTTTCTTACATGGTTCGCAGTGTGGACTATATTCTAAAAAATAAGTTTCAGATTCCTAAAGGTTTGGCCGATGCCAAAAAAATTACTATTAAAAATCCTAATAATAGCCAAGAAACTCAGGAAGTTCACCAAGTTTTAATCCTCGATCCTGCTGTGGGAACAGGCACTTTTTTACACTCTGTTATCGACCATATCTATGATAGTTTTCGTCAACAGAAAGGGATGTGGTCTAGTTATGTTAGTAAACATTTATTACCCCGTCTCTTTGGGTTTGAATTACTGATGGCTCCCTACACCGTAGCACACATGAAATTAGGTTTACAACTTCAGGAATTAGGCTATGATTTTAGTGCCGATGAACGCTTGGGAATCTATCTCACTAACACCCTACAGGAAGCTTTTCAAATTCCCCCTGCTGATGGGTTTTTAAATCGCATTCGCGATGAAGCAGCTGCGGCAAAAGATGTTAAGCAAGAAATGCCAGTTATGGTTATTTTAGGCAATCCTCCCTATTCCTATCAGTCGATGAATACTGACCCTTGGATTGTGAATTTGGTTAAGGATTATTATCAATTAGATGGAAAACCATTGGGAGAGAGAAACCCTAAAGGTTTATTAGATGATTATGTGAAGTTTATTCGCTTTGCTCAGTATCGGGTAGCGGAAACTGGTTATGGAGTTGTGGCGTTAATTACAAATCATGGTTATTTGGATAA
>NZ_JASJFG010000271.1:0-5391 GCF_030065375.1 Microcystis sp. M49636_WE2
ATTAAAGCAGCTCTAAAGAGTTTTGAGTTAAAAGTTAAACTTCAAGTTTTCATTCAGGACAAATGTACTGATTAACTAATTTTTTGGGGAAAATTAGTTAACCCATCATTATAACATATAATTAATTTGCAAGAGTTCTAAACTACTATAGCGGTTCTCACACCTGTGTGGCACACTTAAACCTTTGCTAATTAAGCTTTTCAACATCGATAATGTACCTAGTGCGAACAGGAAACGCTATAACTACTTCATTTAACTTTACTAGGGGAGGGGCAAATGCCGTCAGGGACAGAATACGCAAAACTCTATAGAAAGGCTAACACCGCCTATTGCCAGGGCAACCTTGAGGATGCCGCCGTCATTGTCAAAGAGATGATCAGCAAGTATCCCGAGGATGCCAATGTCATGCTTTTACAGGGTCACATTCATCTAGGACTACAACAATACAGATTGGCGGAGGAGCGTTACGAAAAAGTGCTGCAATTGGCTAAAAATTCTCCCAATAGTTCCGATCTAGCCGATTATGCCCAGCGTGGTCTCGATCAGATTCGGCAATTGCGTTTTGAAGCCGAGGAGGGAGATTTTACGATCGCTGCTACGGAAAGCATTGCCTACAGCGAGGCAGCTTTCGATCCAAGTCAAAGTTTTAACCGTTCTCGCTCCTGGAAGTCGCAAGGGGCTGCCCCCGATGGACAAAAAAAAGGGCTGGATTGGAATAGTAGTCTTTTCAATGAGGAGGATCCCAGCGAGCCTACGGTAAGTAAAGTCCATTCCTATGACGATGATTTTGAGGAATCGGAGGAAACCGCCTTTAGTTCCCTTACCCTGCCGGGCCCTGGCTCTCACGGTTCCCAGTGGTCTAGCGATTCGGCGGAGGGGGAAGCCCCTTTCCCCTTTTTAGAAGCGGCGGAGATTGACTCGCTGGAGGAAGGGTGGGACGGTGAGTTAGGGTCAACGGGAGAAGCCACTTTTATGGTTTCCTCTGATCTGGGGGGAAATCCCCTGACCGGTAGAGATCAGGAGTTATCCTATAGGGATACCCTAGAAGAAAGCACTTTTGCCATTGACCTGGAATCGACCCACCCACAAGGGGCAAAAACTGGCCTTAATCAGGGCAGAGTCACTCAAAAAAGATACGAGGAAGACGAAACCGGAGATTTTGGGGAACCAGAACTCAATGATGAGGATTTAGACGGTTTTTCCCCACTGGCTCTGACGGATACGGTTCAAGGACTGGGGGACTGGGAGCTATTTACCCCTTCGGGGGGGGAAGCTTTAAGTGGTGGTTTTCTCCCCGAACCCGGTGCGCGCCTTAATGCCAGTTCTGGTGTGGGAGAGCCTAGTTTTAATCCTTCTCGTCTAAAAACCCCCAATGACAAAAGAGATAGTCATCTTACCCATGCCTCCGATCTCTTGCTCAAGCCAGTGGTGGAAGTCAATCCGGGCAAATTAGGCTTTTTTGTCAACGCTTCTTTAGGCAAAAAACAACTAATCCTAGGGGCTTTAGCGGGTATTACCCCTGTGATCATAATTTTTGCCGTTAGTACCACCTCTTGGCTTTCTACGCTCTTGGCTGCCAAACCAGCCCCGAATAGCCAGGCAAAAACCGAAAATGTTGCCCCCAAACCGGCCCCGAAACCGCCAGCCTCAGCCAGTCTTTCCCCCTTCAGTCAACCGGTACTAACCATGATGTTATTAACCGGACTGGGAACCCTGGCCCTGACTTGGCTAGGTTTACAGTTGCTAATTAGTCAGATTAAGCGCAGTCTCAACGATCTGCAAAGCCAATTCGATCATCTCTCGGAAGGTAATTTTAACGCTAAAGCGACGATCTACTCGGAAGATGAATTCGGTCAACTGGCCAATCGTTTCAATCAGATGGCTCGGGTGGTGGTAACTACCACCACGGAAGCCCAACGCCGCGCCGCCGAAACGGAACGGGAACGGGAAGACCTACAACGGCAAGTGATTCGACTTCTCGATGATGTGGAAGGAGCGGCTCGGGGAGATCTGACCGTGGAAGCGGAGGTAAGCGCCGATGTTTTAGGGGCGGTGGCCGATGCTTTTAATTTGACTATCCAAAACCTGCGTGAAATTGTCCGACAGGTGAAAAAAGCGGCAAAACAGGTGAATCAAGGCAGTACCAATAGTGAATCTTTCGCCCGCAATCAGTCTAGCGATGCCCTGCGGATGGCGGAGGAATTGGCCGTCACCCTTAATTCGGTACAGATGATGACCGACTCAATTCAACGGGTGGCAGAAAACGCCAGGGAAGCCGAAGAAGTCGCCCGCACTTCCTCGATTACCGCCCTGAAGGGGGGTGATTCCGTGGAAAGAACCGTGGCGGGAATTCTACAAATCCGCGAGACCGTATCAGAAACGGCGCGACAAGTCAAGCGTTTGGCGGAAGCTTCCCAGGAAATCTCGAAAATTGTCGCGGTAGTCTCTCAGATTGCCTCACGGACCAATTTATTGGCTCTTAATGCCTCGATTCAAGCGGCGCGAGCAGGAGAGGCGGGCCGCGGTTTTGCGGTTGTGGCCGATGAGGTGCGTCAGTTGGCCGATAGAGCTGCTAAATCGCTTAAGGAAATTGAACAGATCGTTTTACATATCCAATCGGAAACGGGTTCGGTAATGACGGCGATGGAGGAAGGGATTCAACAGGTTATCGATGTCACCGAGCGCTCGGAACAGGCGAAGAAGTCCCTAGAAGATATTATCCAAGTTTCTAATCGTATCGATACGCTGGTGCGATCGATTACCGCCGATACGGTCAAACAACGGGAAAATTCCCTCAATGTCGCCCAAGTTATGCAGTCGGTGGAGTTAACCGCTCAGGAAACTTCCCAAGAATCCCAACGGGTGGCGGGTTCTCTGCAAAAATTGGTGAGTATCTCCCGGGAGCTGCTTTCTTCGGTAGAACGGTTTAAGGTAGACTCAGAGGATGATCGATAATCGGTGAGCGCTAATCAGTGGGTTATTGATTAGCCGCTATCCCTCAAGATTGACCGCTAGAGTGAGTAAAGTTATGCCTAAACTTAGTCTCTGCATGATTGTCAAAAATGAAGCCGAAAATCTCCGGCGCTGTTTGGATAGCGTTAAAGGGGTGGTGGATGAGATGATCGTTATGGATACGGGTTCGACCGATGATACGATTGCTATTGCTCAAAGTTACGGTGCCATAGTTCCTAGCTACGATTGGCGGGGTAATTTTTCCGATGCCAGAAATGAGGCTTTAAAATATGTTACTGGCGATTGGATTTTAGTCCTTGATGCTGATGAGGAATTAAATGCCGCTATCGTACCGAAAATGCGTCGGGCAATGGAAAAAGAGGAAAATTTAGTGATTAATTTAATCCGCCATGAAATCGGAGCCGTACAATCACCTTATTCTCTAATTTCGCGGCTATTTCGCCGACATCCTCAGGTCACTTTTACCCGACCCTATCACTCAATTATTGATGATAATGTGGCCATTTTATTAAAAAAAGAGCCTGATTGGAAAATAGTTGAACTGCCAGAAATTGCTATCTTTCACTACGGTTACACCGTCGATAAAATAGCCAGCTTAGATAAGTTTGAACGGGCAAGAAAAGCCATGGATGGCTTTTATCAGCAACATCCCCACGATCCCTATGTGTGTAGTAAATTGGGAGGTTTATATCTAAAGATTGGCAGGGATAAAGAGGGTTTTAAGCTGCTCAAACACGGTTTAAAATGCCATGGCTCTAATCCACATATTTTATACGAGTTATATTATCATCTCGCTAATTATTATTATTCAGTGGAGGAATTTAAGCAATCAGCCGATCATTTTATTAAAGCGATTAAGCAGCCAATTTTAGATAAATTAAAACTGGGGGCTTATAATAATTTAGGTGGGTTATTATACGAAGCAGAAAACTACGAAGCTTCCTTATCTATCTTTGAGAAAACCGTAGAGATTGATCCTAGTTATGCCGATGGTTACTATAATTTAGGACTGGTTCTCAAACAACTGCACCGGCTACCAGAATCGATTAAAGCTTATAAAAAAGCTCTCAAGTTAAACCCCGATAATCCCGATATTTACCAAAATCTAGGGGTGGCTTATATAGTTTTCGGTAGTTATAATGAGGCGATCGAGATTTGGCAAAAAGGCCTACAATTATTGAAAGATCAGGGTAATGTATCTCGCGCTGAAATGCTGCAAGAAACCCTAGAAGCTCTGGGAGCAAGTGTATTGAGGGATGAACAGTAACTGTTCACCGTTGTCGCGAAGATTGGGAGCCGCCACTGTACTAAAATTCTCAATAGGCAGTTGAAATGCAGTACATCTGATTGCTAAAACCCTGTCTAGTCAACTCCTGTGAGGATTTTTCCGAATTAATTCTTAATAGGATTATCGAGGGGTTAGACGCGGAAGACTTAGGGGTTTTGATAGAAATGATCAAGAGATAATTGCTGCCGTGTAATTGACCTTGACAAGAAATGCTATAATTTCCTAGCAAGGGGGGAAACTAATCCCTCTCAGGGCTGCCATCGCACAATTTTGTCGGTTACTGGTTCTCGTCAGCTTGTTTGTCAAATATACCAATTCTATTTTGAATCGGTGCTGTTATGTCAAGATTCAGGGTTTCTGGCTGCAACGGAACTGGAAAATCAAATAATCTATTCCCTCAAATCTTCTTACCTTAGAGAAAAATAATGAAATTCGAGGAAATCCAAGAGATTCTTAATCGGCAACTGCTCAAGCTTGAGAATCGCTCTCTTAATGACACAGAACAATTATTATTGCGAGGACTTTGGCAGAAAAAGAACTATCAAGAAATTGCCCAAGAAAACGGTTATAGTAGCGGCTATCTTGCCAATGTAGTTGCCCCAGGACTCTATGATAGAGTCTCGCAACTGATCGGAGAACCGATCAATAAGAAAAATTTTTTATCTAGACTACAATCTCATTTTACCAACTCTAAATCACCTCAGTATTGCGGTAATGAATATCCTCAGAATGAGCGGCCAGAATACCCCGATGCTCCTGTTCCCTATAATTCTTATTATTATCTAAAACAAACAAAACTTGAAGCAAAAGTTATCGAGGAAATCGGCCAATCTGGGGCGTTAGTACGCATTAAAGCTCCCAAAAAATGGGGGAAAACGTCTTTATTATTAACAATTTTAGAGGCTTGTCAACAGCAATTCGGTTATCAAATTGTTAGTTTAGATTTACAAAAAGCAGACCAAAACATTATAGCAGATTTTAACAAGTTATTACGCTGGATTTGCCGTAATTGCGCTCGGCAGTTGAATTTAGAAGCCAAATTAGATGATTATTGGGATGAAGATATAGGAATTAAAATGAGTTGGACAATTTATTTTGAAGAGTATATTTTACGAGAGATAAAACAGCCA
>NZ_JASJFG010000220.1:0-4275 GCF_030065375.1 Microcystis sp. M49636_WE2
AGATAATAGCGATAAAAACCAGCAAAAATTCTTTAACTCCCAACAGGAACGCCAATACCGACAAGCTTGGCAAATTTTAGCCCAAATTCCCCTAGAGGGCAAAGTAGAGGCGATTAGTGCCGAATTTCCCGATGGTGCGCTTATTCTCTCCCTTTTACACAGTCTCGATCGCCTAGAATGGCTCGATCCTTTTCATTATCGGCTTATTTATCCTCATAATTCAGCCAAGATGACTTTTAAACCCAGAAATGAGATATTTCCCTACCTCTATACCCGTCGCTGTCGTTGGCACTTTCTCTTAAATGCCTTTGGGTTTCAGGAAAATGCCGATAATTTTCGCTGTGGTCATTGCGATAATTGTCGTCGCAATCGACCTCTGGTAAGCTAGGGAGCGCCAGAGCAGGGAGAGCAGAGCATTTGTACTAAATTTTTTATGTCTTTTTTCTCCTCCTGTCTCGGATTCTCCTCACTTAAGGTCAGATTTTTGATTTTTGCAGGAGATCTATAGCGGTTTTCCCAGAAGTTAGTCCCCATTGAATCTATCAAGGGATTTACCATACCTTACCCGAAATAATAGTGAAATTTTGTAACAAAGTGCAGCCAGATACAAGAATCTTTGCTAGATTTCTAGAAAGCTTCTGTGATAAGTCTCCTTAAAAAGAGATTGTTTGCAGTAAGCTAATCTGGCTAACACGCTTTTGGGCGTGATATGGGGGAAAGTTCTTGGTTTCTGTATAATTAATAGTTATACGCTTTTAGAAAAATTTGCTGTGAAGCTTTAATCTCAATCTTTTTAAGGGTTTAATTATGTCAAACAAAAATTCTGACGAATTGGCGCAAAAACTCGCCCAGCGTTTTGGTGATGCTAACGTATCTAAACGAGCTTTGAGTGCCCTTATGGCTAATACATTTTCAAAAATGTACTTTATAATTGACAGAGAATGGAATCAAGGTGAAAAGCTTTACAAGAACATGATTTTAACCTCAATCCGATACTTAGAGGAATGCGGATCAGGCAATTATAATAACATTATGGAAAGTTTAGTCGCTATCAACTCTTTACCACTTGTTTGTAAGAAGTCTTCTGATGCTGGGGCTAGTATAACTGCTGCTATTGCGGCTAGTATCAAAGAAACTTATGATGCTTTAGAAACAAATGAAATTTCTGTCATAAGGAAGAGAATAGGAGGTCATATCTCATTTTTTAGTACAATAGTTAGTGTGTCTAAACAGGAATCATTAATCAGTCAAGAAGAATTAACTACACTTTCGCAGAACATTCCAGCTAATCTTAAGTATATTCTTGAAAAATTTGATAGTGGAGAATGGAATGAAAATACACTCATTCATCAATCTGATTTGGTGTGATCGGGGCATAACACATCATTGGAGCGGACAATGTTAGAGATTTTGGTGTTGAGTTGATAGACTATCGCTTGCCGCTCAATTCAACCGTTATGCCGACAAGCTTCCGAATAGTCCCTAGTTAGGTTAAATTACACATTCACGAGGAAAAAAGCTATCGCTGTAGGGTGCGTTCCCTAATGCAAGTCCTACTGCTCCACCGATCGATTTTTGGGGAACGCACCATGCACATTTACTGTGGGTTTAAGTGCGATGCCGCTCCCCCCGCTCAAACCCCGGAACCCTCTGCCCTCGTTGGTCTGGGGGCTGTCGTCGCTCTGGGGGCTGGCTTCAAGCGCCGCCCCACTCAGGCAGACAAAAACTAAGCTTTAATTGAAGGTATTACAACAGGAGAACCGCAAGGGTCTCTTTTTTTGCTATTTAAAAGAGGATTATTTGATATTTGCTTCTTTTTAACGGAGATTGGAGAAATCATAAACCTCCCTCAAGGCACTAGACACAAGCGAGCTATCATAAAACCATCGCTGATTTGACAATCGCCAACCCCTAAAAATTATGAGCGTAGTTATTCCTAATGACATACTGACCGCATCAGGACTCTCCGAAGACGAGCTAAAACTAGAAATCGCCATCATGCTCTTTAAACAAGACAAAATCAGCATCGGCAAAGCCCGTCATCTTGCAGGCATGAACCTCCTCCAATTTCAACACGAACTTAATCTACGAGAGATTTGTGTCCATTATGACCTTGAAGAATTAGAAGAAGACATCCAAACCTTACAAAAACTAGGCAGACTATGATCGTCGTGAGTGACACCTCACCCATTACCAACCTAGCCGCCGTTAACCAGTTAACCCTTTTGCATCAACTCTATGGAACAATTATCATTCCTCAAGCCGTTTATGAGGAAATGGCGAGTTTAGGTTACGCCGTTCCTGGCACGATTGAAATCATGACCTTATCTTGGATAGAAACACGGCCCGTCACCCAGCAAAACCAAGTTAATCAACTACTCAATAAATTAGACCGAGGAGAATCAGAAGGGATTATTTTAGCGCTAGAATTAGGCGCAGATATATTAATTTTGGATGAAAGAAAAGGACGCAAAGTTGCACGATCTCTTGGGCTAAATATTACTGGAATATTGGGCGTTTTACTCGAAGCCAAGCAAAAAGAATTGATTATGAATATTAAACCGATTGTTGATCAGCTAATCTCAAAAGCAGAATTCCGAATTAGCGAAACACTCTACAGAAAGGTTTTGACAATTGCGGGAGAATGAGTCTATTGCAATATTTCAACCCATTTTACAAAGTGCGATGCCGAAGGCACTGCGTAGCAGCACGCCGATCTTGTAGGGTGCGTTCCCTAATGTGGCTCCTACTGCTCCACCGATCGATTTTGGGGAACGCACCATGCACATTGATTGAAGCGCCGATTCAAATTTGAAGTGCACCACTGGGGGGCTTGCGATGAGGCGGCTCATCAGTAGTAGAGCGGGAGCACTTCGTTAGAATAAATCAGAGTATCATTAAGGCAAAATACTGAGTTGAGGTCAACCAGATGGCAGTTCGTCAACGGCGTTATCCCAAAGATGAGTTAGCCGAGCGAGGGCAAAAACTCTACGAATCTGGCATTCGGCAGCAAGTCGAAGCCGGTAATGAAGGTAAGATTGTAGCGATCGACATTGAAACTGGAGAGTTTGAAGTCGATGAAAACGTTGTGCCTGCAACTAATCGGCTCTTTGAACGTCACCCCGATGCCCAACCTTGGATCATTCGTATCGGACATCGCGCTGTTTATCATTTCGGGGCACGGAGTTTGAAGAAAAATCCATGATGGAAGGTGTTGTAAATTTGCGGCGTGAAGCCACGCTAAGGATTGTAGTCGGAAACTCAAATCGGCAACTGCAAGCGGTTGACGCGGTGATTGATACTGGGTTCAATGGATTTTTATCTTTGCCCTCTACAATCATCGCTACATTAAATTTACCTTGGAGTGGTTCTGATTTTGTCACGCTGGGTGATGGCAGTGAAACTTATTTTGATCTGTACACTGGGACTGTGATATGGGATGGGCAGTACCAAGAGATTGATATTGCAGAATCAGAAACAGAGCCTCTACTAGGAATGGCGCTGCTTTACAGATATCGGTTGCAGGTCGATAACATTGAGGGCGGTAAGGTCAAGATTGAAGCCTTATGAGCCAGTGCTAGAAGAGATTCGGTGAGGCGCGGTCTAACAACGCAGCCGTAGGGTGCGTTCCCTAATATGGCTCCTACTGCTCCAGCGATCGATTTTTGGGGAACGCACCATGCACATTGATTGAAACTGTGGGTTAAAGTGCGATGCCGCTCCTCCCGCTCAAACCCCAGAACCCTCTGCCCTCGTTGGTCTGGGGGCTGTCGTCGCTCTGGGGGCTGGCTTCAAGCGCCGCCGCGCCTAGGCAGACAAAAACTAAGCGTTAATTGAAGGTATTACAACAGGAGAACCGCAAGGGTCTCTTTTTTTGTGGGTAATTGTGAATTAGAGAAATTGACATATAATAAGAGCATAGAGCTAAATATACCTTTAAAATAGCTTTTCTCATGCCTACCGTCCTTCAAGTTGGGCCTTACAGTTTTATCTTTTTCAGTTCAGATCAACGAGAGCCAGCCCATATCCATGTCAAACGCGATCGCAAACTCGCTAAATATTGGCTTGATCCCATTACCTTAGAGAAAAACCGAGGATTCAAAGAACATGAATTAAACCAGATTGCTAAACTAATAACTGGACTTCCCCGTTGACAAAAGGCCATAACCTGTGCTGTAGAAGGGATTAAGAGAATTTACAGCGCCCCGTTACTGGGTACAAATCAGGGAAACTCCCAATAAATCTAACGCTTTTTGTTGCAGTTGGGTCGGTCGA
>NZ_JASJFG010000216.1:0-1601 GCF_030065375.1 Microcystis sp. M49636_WE2
CACAGTGCTAGACTAAAACAAAATTAGTGCAAATTTTATCACGTTAGATAGGTATGAAAGCAACACAAGAAACCAAAAAACTTTACGACGAAAGCGCAGGAGACTGGAAACGAGTAGAACCGATTTTGCTTTCTGATTACTCCGCTCGTCCGTTTGTCATTGATTTATGTGAACCGATTGTCAATAAGAAAATATTAGATCTAGGCTGTGGGGAAGGTTATGTAGGAAGAGAGTTAATTAACCGAGGCGCTCAATATGTTCATGGGATTGATATTTCATCACAAATGATCGAGCAGGCCTTGATTCAAAAAAACGAGCATCAGATTACTAATGCTTCCTATGAAGCTGGTGATATTCGTGATTTTGCGGTCACTGAGTCCGAACAATACGATTTAGTTCTGGCTATGTTTCTGTTCAACTACTTAAATGTTTCAGAAACTATTAGCACGATGCAGAAAGCCTACCAACTTTTGAAATTCGGTGGATATTTCCTGTTCGCCGTCCCCCATCCCTCTTTACCTTTTCTGAAAAAAGATAAGTTTCCTTTTTATTTTAAACCCGAAGCTGGCTATTTTTCCGGACGCGATCAATTATTCCCCGGTGAGATTTGGCGCCGAGATAGAAAAGCCGTCGCCGTGCAATGTGTTCATAAAACTATGGAAGATTACTTCACATCTCTTCGTTTAGCAGCCTTCACAAAAATGCCAGAAGTTTATGAACTAAAAATTAATCAGGAACATTTAGAACTAGACCCAGAATTTTTTACTCCGCTCATTGACCTTCCCCTTCACGTTGCCTTCAAGATTCAAAAATGATTAGACCAATTTTTGATCCTAATATTTCATTACTGACTTGGAAAAAATTGCCCGATCCTTCTCAACTATTTTTTCATTTACCCAAATCATTAGTCTTGTATTTACTGAAAACAAGCAATCACAGATGGCTTGACAAACCCAACGAAATAGCACAGGAAACAGTTAATAAAAATCTTGACTTTTTCCTGCCGTTTCGTGAGAAATTGCTCCTAGAACCCGGAATAGTTATTTTCCGATTAGATTCAGCATTAACAGAAACGGAAATGCGGTTAATTTATGCTTTTATTTCTCGTATTTTTGGACTGCTAAACCACCGCTATGGCTATTTTTTTGATGTAATCGATCGAGGAATGGATTACACTAAAGAAGCTATACCCGTTTCGATGACGAATGCAGAAACTGGCTATCATACCGATAGTACAGCCAAAAACTACTTCCCTGATATTGTTGGCTTACTCTGTCTTGCTGCCGCGGATGAGGGAGGAGATTCCCTGGTAGTAAACGCCGCCAATTTGTATCAATATTTCTGGCAACACCATACAGACCTAGTTCCCTATCTTTACGAACCTTTGGCGCGCGATGTGATTACACCTGGAGAGATTAATTCTCAAGAAGCTATTCAAAATAATAATTTCCCCTTATTCTCAACAGATTCTCAGGGTCTGGTTTTTCGTTATATGCGGTACTGGATTGAAGTCGCTTACTCCAAACTAGAAATAGCGCAACCGGAAGCTATCACAAAAACACTCGACATCATCGACGACTTTTTTTCAAAACCAGAAAATA
>NZ_JASJFG010000530.1:0-1382 GCF_030065375.1 Microcystis sp. M49636_WE2
ATGATTTTTTCGACAGACCGACCCTATGAATATACTAATTAAAAAAAGGTGGGTTAAGTCCCACCTTGATAACTGATTAGGATTTTTGGCTGAAATAGGCCTCTAGCGCCTCATTGATGATTTGATTCATCGGCCGTTTTTCCGTTTCCGAAGCTTCCTTGAGACGGACAAACATATCATCGGGGACGCTGACACGGTTTTGATTTTTACGCACGCGTTTGGGTTTTGATTCAGTGGTAGTAGTTTCGGTCATTTTAGGTGTGTAGGTGGCTGAAAATGCTTGTAAAGCAGGGAAATTGACTCGATGACAGAATTCTCCGAAGGTTTCGTTATTTTGTTGATCCTGTTGGAAGTAAACGAAAATCGGTTCTAAGACCTTTTCTAGATCATCGATCGCCATTTTATCCAAATAGGGGCGCGCTAGTCGAGTTTGATCGGCTGTTCCCCCTAACCAGAGTTGGTAGGAATTGGGAGCGCTACCCACAAATCCTAATTCTGCCATATAGGGACGCGCGCAGCCATTAGGACATCCTGTCATGCGGATGACAAATTCCTCTTTGCTTAATCCTAAGCGATTAAGCAGAGTGCGAATGCGTTCAATCACGCTGGGTAAAATTCTTTCTGACTCAGTAATCGCTAATCCACAGGTGGGCCAAGCGGGACAGGCCATGGCATAACGGGTTAAAGGGTCAATTTCGGCGGGATTGGTGATAATTCCGTGTTCTTTCAGGATCGCCTCGATCGCTTGCTGATCCTGGGGTTCAATTTCGTAGAGAATGATATTATGGTTAGCCGTCAAGCGCATGGGTAACTGAAAACGCTCGATAATCACTTTTAAGGCGGTTTTTAGCTGAAAACTGCCTTCATTTTTGACCCGGCCATTTTCCACAGAAAGACCAAAAAATAATTTTCCGTCTCCCTGTTCATTCCATCCCAAAAAGTCTTGATATTCCCAATCGGGGAGGGGTTGGTAGGGGGCAATTTTTTGGCCGAAATAACTCTCAACAGTGCTGCGGAATTTCTCTACTCCCCATTCTTCGAGGATATATTTCATTCTCGCATGACGACGATCTCCGCGATCGCCGTAATCCCTTTGGGTTGCTACGATCGCTTTTACCAGATCGTACACATCTTCTTTGTCCACATAACCGATCGGATCGGCCATTCTGGGGAAAGTTTCCTCCTTATTGTGGGTCCTTCCCAGTCCACCCCCCGCAAGGATGTTAAAACCCTGTAATTGACCGTTTGCGTCGGTAATCACCACCAAACCGAGGTCATTGGTGTAGATATCGATGGAGTTGTCTCCCGGCACGGTGACACCGATCTTGAACTTACGGGGCATATAATGTTGACCGTAGATCGGTTCGATGGGATCGTTTTTG
>NZ_JASJFG010000841.1:0-1940 GCF_030065375.1 Microcystis sp. M49636_WE2
AGTAGGAGTCTATATGACGAAACCCTTGAGAAAGTAAAGGGTTCGGGAAACCGAAAACCACTAAGACTACGAATGTATGGAAAGCTATTAATTGGGCGAAAGTCCAAAGATATGTTTTCAAGCTCCAACAGAGGATATACCAAGCGGCTAAATCGGGACAGGATGCAAAGGTTAGAAGGTTGCAACGTCTATTGGTGAAATCATACTATGCTCGTCTATTAGCAGTTCGCAAAGTAACCCAAGATAATCAAGGAAAGAAAACAGCAGGAGTAGATGGAGTGATAGCAATATCCCCTGAACAAAGGCTAAATCTAACCGAAGAAATCAAGGGAACACTTAAAGCAAAACCGTTAAGAAGGGTATGGATTCCTAAACCAGGTAGGGATGAAAAACGTCCATTAGGAATACCAACCATCAAAGACAGAGCTAGACAAGCGTTGATTAAATCGGCACTTGAACCAGAATGGGAGTCAAAAATGGAAGAAACCAGCTATGGTTTCCGACCCGGAAGGTCTGCCCATGACGCAATATCGAGAATATACCTTAGCATTAATAAAAGTAGCTACTTCGTATTAGATGCTGATATTGCCAAGTGTTTTGACCGAATTAATCACAACTTTTTACTGTCAAAAATTCATTGTCCAAGTTCCCTGAAAAGAGACATTAAACAATGGCTCAAAGCAGGAGTATTGGATAAAGGCGTATTTGAAGAAACAGAAACAGGGACACCACAAGGAGGGGTAATAAGTCCACTACTTGCTAACATCGCACTGGATGGAATGGCAAGATTAATCGAAACACTATTCCCCAAAAAGGGTAGTAAAACTCAAGCTGTTCTAATAAGATACGCCGATGACTTTGTGGTGATTTCACCATCACTCGAAATCATTGAACAGTGCAAAACTGTCATTTCTGAATGGTTAAAACCAATTGGATTAGAACTCAAACCAGAAAAAACCAGAGTGTGTCATACACTCAACCCCATTGAGTACAATGGGAAAACTGAAGAACCCGGTTTTGATTTTCTAGGATTCAATATCAGGCAATATCCAGTAGGAAAATACAAATCTGGGAAAACAGGAGGGAGAGGAAGCCAATTAATTGGTCACAAAACCCACATCAAACCCAACCAAAAAGCAGTTAAAGCCCACACAGAAGCGATTAAAGGTGTAATCAAAAAACACAAAACAGCACCTCAATCAGCCCTGATTAGTCACCTAAACCCAATCATTAAAGGCTGGGCTAACTACTACTCAGGAGTAGTATCTATGGATACCTTCAATAAACTAGACAATACAATCTGGTTAATGTTAAGGGCATGGACAGTATCAAGATGCGGTAAAGCGAACCACGAAAAGCTGAGAAACTACTTTAGACCGGGTACAGTTAAACTCAGCAATGGGAAAGAAAGGCAAGAATCTTGGTTATTTAAGACCAATGATGGTCTTCATTTATGGCAACATAATTGGACACCAATTGTCAGACATACCCTAGTACGCCCCGACGCTTCACCTTATGACGGAAATTGGACTTACTGGGCGACCAGACGAGGACAAGCAATCGACACACCGACAAGAGTAGCTAAACTACTTAAGAAGCAACAAGGCAAGTGTAGCCGATGTGGGCAGTATTTCACCCCATCGGATTTAATTGAAGTTGACCACATTCACCCTCTCAGCTTAGGCGGAAAGGATGAATATAAAAACCTTCAATTACTACACCGCCACTGTCACGATGATAAATCGGCATCCGATGGAAGCCTAAATCTATCTGGTTTGACAAATTCAGAAGTCAAACTAGATAATACAAGGTTAACCAAAGGAAGTCAAGCTGTATCCTTAACAAGGGAACAGTCAAACTAGGAGCCGTGTGAGGCGAAAGTCTCACGCACGGTTCTGAATGGGAGGGGAGGTCGGTGACGACCTTCTCGACCCCTAATA
>NZ_JASJFG010000116.1:0-1890 GCF_030065375.1 Microcystis sp. M49636_WE2
AATGCTAGAATAAATAGAATTTATCAATTAACTCCTACATGGTCGTTTCCTCGCAACTGCCGAGTTATCAAGATGTTTTAGTGGTGGGATCGGGAGCGGCGGGATTGTATGCCGCACTGTGTTTACCCCCTAACTTAAAGGTGGGTTTAATTACCAAAGAAGATTTAAAAACCGGGGCTAGTGATTGGGCGCAGGGAGGGATTGCGGCGGCCACGTCCCCGGCAGATTCCCCCGTTTTCCATTTAGAAGATACCCTGAAGGCCGGAGCGGGCTTATGTGATCGCTATGCCGTCCAGTTTTTAGTTGAGAAGGCCCCCCAAGCGATCGCTGATTTGCTGCGGTTAGGAGTTAGTTTTGATCGCTCTGGAGACGACTTAGCCCGCACTCTTGAGGCTGCCCATTCCAGGGCCAGGGTGCTACACGCAGCCGATCGCACTGGGAGAGCGATCATCAGTACCCTAATGGAAAAAGTGACCGAGCGCTCCAATATTACCATTATTCCCCAAGCGATTGCGCTGAAACTCTGGCTTGACCCGGAAAGGCAACGCTGTCAAGGTATTTGTTTACTCCATCAAGATCATCTCTGTTGGCTGCGAGCGCAAGCAGTCATTCTGGCTACGGGAGGCGGCGGTCAAGTCTACGCCCAAACTACCAATCCCGCCGTTAGCACCGGGGATGGAGTCGCCCTGGCTTGGCGTGCTGGGGCAGTGATTCGCGACCCAGAATTTTTTCAGTTTCACCCCACCGCCTTAACTGTGCCGGGGGCGCCGCGGTTTTTAATTAGTGAAGCGGTGCGCGGCGAAGGAGCGCATTTAATTGATGCCCAGGGGCGGCGTTTTGCCTTCGATTATCATCCGGCCGGAGAATTAGCCCCCCGGGATGTGGTCAGTCGGGCGATTTTTAGCCATTTGCAAAAAACCTCCGACGATCCCGCCCATGCCAAAGTATATCTAGATTTAAGACCGATCGAACCGGAGCGTCTGCGTTATCGTTTCCCCAATATTATCCGCATCTGTCAAAAATGGGGCATTAATGTGTTTGAAGATGTGATTCCCGTCGCCCCCGCCGCTCACTATTGGATGGGGGGGGTGGCCACCGATTTAAACGCCCGCACTTCTCTACCCGGTTTGTATGCGATCGGCGAAGCCGCTAGTACAGGTGTTCATGGAGCCAATCGTTTAGCCAGTAATTCTCTCTTGGAATGTATTGTCTTTGCGGCAAGTTTAGTTGAAATAGGTCTAGAGCCAGAAAACTTTCGTGGGGAAAGACCAGAAAAACCCTTAGAAATTGCGGAAAACTGGCAGGAAGAACAGGAAGACTGGCAAAAAGTACGGAAAGAATTACCGATTTTAATGTGGGAAAATGCGGGAATTTGCCGATTTCAAAATGAGTTAGAAATTGCTATCCTACGGGTGCAACAGTGGAAACAACAGTTACAATCCTTAAAGATGGGCCAATTTCTCCAGAATCTTCTCCCCGACAAAGGACAATTATTTTTGTGTCCTTCGGTGCAGTTAGAAATAAGAATAGCGATCGAGACATTAAATCTTCTAGATATCGCCGACTTAATTCTGGAAAGTGCCTTATTACGAGCAGAAAGCCGAGGCGGTCACTATCGGGGCGATTATCCAGAAACTGTAGCTAATTGGCAATTCCACACGACTATTCAGGGTCGAACATGGCGCAAAACTCCTGTGCAAGCTTAATTAGGGGCTGCTGAAAAAGTTTTTCGTGGGGGCAGGGTGTGGGATGTGGGGTGTGGGGTGTAGGGTTTTACCGATTTTGAGGTAGTCAGTTACCTAATTTTCAGGGAAAAAGTACCTGAATTTTACCCCCGATCCCTCCAATGGTCGGCACTTTTTGAGGTCAAAAAAGTCTAAAAGCCTTATC
>NZ_JASJFG010001001.1:0-2704 GCF_030065375.1 Microcystis sp. M49636_WE2
GGGGTGTCGATCCCCCCTTAGTCCCCCCTTGATAAGGGGGGTGTCGATCCCCCCTTAGTCCCCCCTTGATAAGGGGGGTGTCGATCCCCCCTTAGTCCCCCCTTGATAAGGGGGGTGTCTGACAACTTTTAACGCCTACCTACTTAGAATCAATACTTACAGGGAAAGCTAAAAGCTAGAAACCCAGACGGGGAGCTAACCTTTAGCTGTTCTTGTTCAACGTCACAGTTATCAATGTGTGCAAGACATTGGTAACTGTTATTTTTGTTTCTTGAAGCGGGAAACCATTCCTAAACCACCCACTCCCAGAAGTCCGAGGATAGTACCAGGTTCGGGGATAGAACTAGGGGGGTCTAGGTCTTGAGTGAAGCTGTTAGTGGAAGATTGTAATAGAGAGTTACTGTGAAGACTTGTGAAGGTATCGATCACTTTGATGGGACTAGCATTGAAAGACAGAATACTGCCAAAGGCGTCAGAGCCGTTTGTGGAAGTTAGGGTGATAAGCGGAGTACCACCTAGTGTGAAAACCTTCTTGGTAGCGAGATAATTTGTGCTTCCACCCAGTCCAGATATATCTGTATCGAATATAATCGTATCGAAAACTAGGGGGGGGGTTGAAATAGCGACAATCTTGACTTTGTATTCCAATGTACCATTGGCAACACCCAAGCTAGTTTCTTCACGAAAATTTACAGTCCAAACATCTTGATTGAGAACGAATCTCAGTTTATCGCCTGCACCAACATCGCCACCGAAACTGAAATCGGAGAACAATTGGTCGCCAAGCTTAACAGAATCATATACCGTTGCGCCGATCGAGAGTCCGCCAGAAGTAATAGTAGCATTGACAAAACCATTGCCACCTACAAGTGGAACGGTAAAAGAACTAGCTTGAGCGGGGGTAGCCATAGCGGTGGCGATGCCGAGGGTAGCTACACCCCAGAGGATTGTGGCTAATTTGTTGATTGTCATGATGACTAAATTATCGAGTGTCATTTATGGTTACTATAGACATCAAAAAAATTTAGACGAGTATTAGGCTCGTTGTTTTTTTTTGCTTGTCTTGACAAAAATATAACTAAAAATCTACCCAAAAAAACAAAATTTTTAGAAGACTTTTTTGACAATATTTATATATTTTCGTCCAACTTATGGCAGTTTTTATTAAACACAATTGTCCCAAAAAATAGACAAATATACTTAGGCTTTTTTGTGAAAGTTGGACAAATAAACAGGCTCTACTTAAAAAAAAATCTCTCAAATTGTTACAAAACTTTATCAAGAGAGGAACAATGGATAAAACTTAACAGTTTTGATCGTTAAAACTGGAATTGCATAAGAATTAAGGGACTTGCGCTTTGATAATGTACCTTTTGGGCGAACACAGTTCGCCCCTACATTGTGGACAAAATCCGTTACTATCGCTCAGGTTTGCTGATCACTCTAAGTAGGGGGAGAGCCTTCGATGGACCGGGCAAGATAGCCTTGATAAGGGGGGTGTCTGATAATTTTTAACGCCTACCTACTCATCTCTATCTAAAGGGGTATGACTAATTTTTATAAATCATCTAGACTCACCATTGTAGGGTGATACCAATATAAAATTGGACAACCGACTGTCTAACGTTGGACAACCTTGCCTCGATAAATTTCTTTAATTAAAACCGAGTTCTATACTATGAATACTCTCATCACTATTCGAGAAGCCTCGGATTTACTCGGAGTTAGCATTAAAACCCTCCGGCGCTGGGAACAACAGGGGAAAATTACCTCAATTCGTACCCGTGGCGGTCATCGCCGATTTCGACCGGGAGATCTCTTACAATCTGGCCAAGAAACCAGATTTATTGTTGGCTATGCTCGTGTTAATCGACCTGAACAAAAACCACAATTAGACACCCAAATAAAAGCGTTAGAAGACTTTTGTAGTCAGCAGGGTCAACCCTTTGAAATTCTCACCGATATCGGCGACGGAGTCAGCCACAATCACCCTAATTTTATGCGTCTAGTGAAGATGATTTGTCACGGTGAGGTGAAATCTCTAGTTTTAACCCATGCGGAAAGTGTGAGTCGCTTTTGTCATGATTTTATTTTGGGTTTGTGCGGTATCTTCAAAATCCAAGTTATTCTCCTCAATCAACCCCAGAAATCCATTGCAGCTGAGGATTTAGTCGAGGATATCCAATCCCTCGT
The DNA here is from genome assembly GCF_030065375.1 of Microcystis sp. M49636_WE2. Classification (NCBI taxonomy): domain Bacteria; kingdom Bacillati; phylum Cyanobacteriota; class Cyanophyceae; order Chroococcales; family Microcystaceae; genus Microcystis; species Microcystis sp. M49636_WE2. Next base: position 2,194 of record NZ_JASJFG010001001.1, read on the forward strand.
CACCATCTGTTACAATAGTCTCTACCCAATACATGACCAGGCTCATCAGCAATTACTAGAACACCTAGGGGCGCTTAAGAATATCCGTGTGGGTTAAAATTACCCTTGCCGTGGGTTTCTCATCCCTCTTTTTAGTTGTCTGATGCCGCCTCTACTGTTCCCCGAACAACGGCCAAAAATAGTAATATTTTAGATGATAAAGACAATATGATCCCCCCTTGCCCTAGGGTTGATTCAAGGTAGGGTTGATTCATGAATCAACCCTACCCCTTGCCTCCCTTAAAAAAGGGGGGAAAACCAGGAAAGTTCCGTTTTCCAAGCTGGATTGAGGGGGATCAAATTGGCTAACGGCTATAATAACTCCACATTGACGGCAAATGAAACTAGAAACCACGGCGATTAAACGGATTCTCGATGCTAACCTTGACCGCGCCAGAGAAGGACTGCGAATTATCGAAGAATGGTGTCGTTTTGGCTTAGATAATCCCGATTTAGCCCAAGAATGTAAAGA
>NZ_JASJFG010001099.1:0-5156 GCF_030065375.1 Microcystis sp. M49636_WE2
GGAGAAGCTTGTTCAGAAGAATTGATCAAACAATGGGCTACGGGTAGAAATTTCTTTAATGCTTATGGACCGACAGAAACCAGCGTTTGTGCCACGGTAGAAAAATGGACAGATGAAACCCTGAAAGTAACTATTGGTCGCCCCATTGCTAACACCCAAATTTATATCTTAGACTCCCATTTACAACCTGTCCCGATTGGTGTTCCGGGAGAATTACATATTGGTGGTATGGGATTAGCGCGGGGTTATCTCAATCGTCCCGAATTAACCCAAGAAAAATTTATTCCTAATCCTTTTGAGAAGGATGAAGTGATCCCCCCAACCCCCCTTAATAAGGGGGGCAATGAGCCGTCAAAATTATATAAAACGGGAGACTTAGCCCGTTATTTACCCGATGGTAAAATCGAATATTTAGGACGGATTGACAATCAAGTAAAACTTCGCGGCTTCCGTATTGAATTAGGAGAAATTGAGGCCTTACTCAACCAAAATGAGGCGGTACAGTCTTCTTGTGTGATTGTTCGTGAAGATAATCTAGGGGATAAACGCTTAGTTGCTTACGTTGTACCGCAACCCGAAATCAACCTGACAATTAACGAAATACGGCAATTTTTGCGAGCAAAATTACCTGATTATATGGTTCCAACTGCGTTTGTCCTTCTTGATACTTTCCCCTTAACTCCCAATGGCAAAATAGACCGCCGTGCTTTACCTGTTCCCGATTTACAGAGCCAAGGTGAATATATAGCTCCCCGTAACCCCATTGAAGAAAAAATGGCGCAGATTTGGGCTGAGGTACTGAAATTAAAACGAGTCAGTATTGAGGATAATTTCTTTGAATTAGGGGGACATTCTCTGTTGGCAACTCAAGTTATTTCTCGATTACAGGAAACCTTTGAGATTGTTTTACCCTTGCGTTATCTGTTTGAATCTCCAACCATTGCTCAGTTAAGTGCGGTAATTTTAAAAGAACTGCAAACAGGTTTAGGGTTAAAGCTACCATCAATTGTCCCCGTTAATCGAGAGGATGATATTCCCCTATCCTGGGCCCAGGAACGTCTCTGGTTTGTGAATCAATTAGAAGGAGAAAGTGGGGCTTATACTATTGATTTAACGATGCGTTTGCGCGGAAATCTCAATATTAAAGCCTTAGAAAAAGCTTTCCAGGCAATTATTCAACGCCATGAACCCCTACGGACTCAGTTTAAGCTCAAAGATAACAAACCAATACAAGCGATCGATTCTAATGTAACCTTCACCTTACCAGTTGTCAATCTGCAAAACCTCAGCCATTCTGAGCAACAGGTAAAAAACCTGTTATTAGCAGCAGCATCCGAACCTTTTGATCTCGAATCAGGTTCAGTATTACGAGTCAACTTATTGCAAGTCAAGACAGAGGAATATGTACTATTATTAGCTATTCATCATATTGCGGCTGATGGTTGGTCAATAGGTGTTTTAATCGATGAATTATCGGTCTATTATCGAAGTTTCTGCACCGGGACAAAAGCAGATTTACCTACTTTATCGATACAGTATGCTGACTTTGCCCTGTGGCAGCGTCAATGGTTAACTAATGAAGTATTAGACCGTCAATTAAGCTACTGGAAGCAACAATTAACCGGGGTTCCCCTACTACACCAACTTCCCACAGACCGTCCCCGGCCAGCAATCCAAAGTTTTCGCGGAGGGACGGAGCGACTGCAACTAGATAGTCAACTAACGCAACAATTGAAAAAACTTAGTCAAGAGTCCGGTAGCACTCTCTTTATGACATTACTAGCGGGTTTTGCTGTGTTACTATCTCGTTATAGTCAACAAACAGATGTGGTAATTGGTTCACCAATTGCTAACCGTAACCGCACCGAAATTGAAGGGTTAATTGGCTTTTTTGTCAATAGTTTAGTGTTAAGATTTGATTTATCTCAAGACCCGACCTTTGAGGATTTTCTCGCACAAGTCAGACAAACTACTCAAGATGCTTACGACCATCAAGATTTACCCTTCGAGATGTTAGTCGAAAAATTACAAATTGAGCGCCATTTAGATCGTAATCCTTTAACACAGATAGTTTTTGCCCTTCAGAATGCTCCTAGTTCTCCCTGGGATTTACCCGGAGTAAACATTGAGGAGATACCATCGGGATTTGATTCAGTCAGGGTTGACTTAGAAGTTTACCTCTGGGATGCACCGGAAGGATTAGGCGGTTTTTGCTCTTATAACAGGGATTTATTTGATGCTGAAACTATTGTCCGTATGATGAATCATTTTAAGACTTTGTTGGCGGCAATTGTGGAAAATCCCCGTCAATCAGTAGCTTCACTACCCTTATTAACCCCAGAGGAAGAGTATCAACTATTAGAGGTTTGGAATGAGACAAAAGCTGATTACTCCTATAACAAGTGTATTCATCAATTAATTGAGGAACAAGCAGCGCGTACCCCTGATGCAGTAGCAGTAGTCTTTGAAAATCAACAGTTGACCTATGCAGAATTAAATAGTCAGGCCAATCAACTAGCTCACTATTTACGCTCTTTAGGCTTAGAAACCGAGGTAATAGTCGGTTTATGTGTAGAGCGCTCTTTAGACATGATTGTGGCATTAATAGCCATCCTTAAAGCCGGTGCTGCCTATCTCCCCCTTGACCCAGAATATCCTCAAGAACGCCTACAATTTATGTTAGAGGATAGTCAAGTCCCCTTATTACTAACCCAAAGTTCACTGATTGATAAACTCCCAAATCATCAAGCTAAAACTGTATTTTTAGCTGAAATTTGGCAAGAAATTAAACCAATGAACCGGGATAATTTGACGGGGAAGGTAACAGCTTCTAATTTGGCTAATGTGATTTATACTTCTGGTTCTACGGGTAAACCTAAAGGGGTGATGGTTGAACATCAAGGGTTGTCTAACCTTGCTCTGGCGCAAATTCAGACTTTTGCTGTGTCTTCTCAGAGTCGAGTGCTTCAATTTGCTTCTTTTAGTTTTGATGCCTGTATTTCAGAAGTTTTAATGGCTTTGGGAGCAGGAGCGACACTTTATTTGGCAAGTAAAGAAAATTTAATGCCCGGTTTACCCTTAATCAAGCAATTACGGGAGAATAAGATTACTCATATTACTCTACCGCCATCAGCTTTAGCGGTTCTGTCTTGGGAAAATCTTTCCTCTCTGCAAACTATTATTGTCGCCGGGGAAGCTTGTTCTCCTGAATTGGTGAAAAAATGGTCCCAGGGACGAAATTTCTTTAATGGTTATGGACCCACAGAAGGAAGTGTTTGTGCAACGGTAGCTAAATGTACGCCGGTTGATGAAAAAATAACTATTGGTCGGCCAATTCCTCATGTGCAGGTTTATATTTTAGACTCGCATTTACAACCAGTTCCTATCGGTGTACCGGGGGAATTACATATCGGAGGATCAGGGGTAGCCAGAGGTTATTTGAATCGCCCAGAATTGACCGCCGAGAAGTTTATCTCTAACCCGTTTGTCTCCCTTGATCCCCCCCTAACCCCCCTTGATAAGGGGGGAGAGCAGCCGTCAAAATTATACAAAACGGGAGATTTAGCCCGTTATTTACCCGATGGTCAGATTGAATATCTGGGACGGATTGACAACCAAGTTAAAGTGCGGGGTTTCCGTATCGAGTTAGGGGAAATTGAAGCCGTTTTGGGCCAACATCCCTTAGTACAAGAAGCGGTTGTGATTGCGCGTGCTGACCATCCGAGCGATAATACATCTGAAACCGAACTGAATACTAACCTAGTAGGGTATTTAGTTCCTGCTCTCAAGGATCAAGTTTTACCCGAACAGCTTGCTCAATGGCAGAGTGAATATGTTAGTGATTGGCAAAAAATTTACGAAGAATCCTACAGTAAACCCCAACCTCAAACCGAGGACCCCACTTTTAATATTAGTGGTTGGAATAGTAGTTATACCGGACAAGCTATTCCCGATGCAGAAATGCAGGAATGGGTTGATCAGACAGTGAGCCGAATTTTAGGAAATCAACCACCGCAACGAGTGTTAGAAATTGGTTGCGGAAGTGGATTATTGCTATTCCGTGTGGCGAAACATTGTCAGGAATATTGGGGAGCAGATTATTCCGCTGCTACTATTAATAACCTAGAACATTTATGTAGCACAATTGAGGGTTTAGAGGGCAAAGTAAAATTATTACACCGAACAGCCGATGATTTTACCGGCATTCCCCAAGCTACTTTTGATCGAGTAGTAATTAACTCTGTGGTTCAGTATTTTCCTAGTGTGGATTATCTATTACAAGTTATCGCAGGAGCAGTCAAGGCGATTGCAGATCGGGGTAAGATTTTCCTAGGTGATATCCGTAGTTTGTCCTTACTAGAGCCTTACCATGCCGCGGTACAGTTAGCTCGCACTGAAGCTAATAAAACCCTTGAAGAATGGCAAAAACAGGTGAATCAAAGTGTAGCTACCGAAGAAGAATTGTTAATTGCACCTCAGTTCTTTATCGCGCTTAAACAACGTTTTCCGCGAATTTCTTGGGTAGAAATTGCACCGAAACGGGGTCAGGCTGACAATGAGTTAACCCAATTCCGCTATGATGTTACTTTACATCTGGATACTGATGGGCAAAAAACGACAATTCCTTGGCTAAATTGGCAGCGGGATCGGTTTTCTTTAGCGCAACTGCAAGATAAACTAAAACTGGAACAACCAGAATATTTAGGCATCAGAGATGTACCCAATCAACGATTACAAAAGGCACTACAAATTTTAGACTGTTTAGAAAATCCTCCTGGGGTAACAACGGTGGGAGAATTGCGGCAATTGTTAGCAAAAAATACCGGAATAGGGATTAATCCTGAGCAAATGTGGCAACTGGGAGAACAGTTAGATTACACTGTTCATCTCAGTTGGTGGGAAGGTAGTCAAGATGGTTCTTTCGATGTGGTTTTCTGTCGCCAGAATGCCATCTTAGAACCGATAATAAGTAAAGTTGATGAACAACCATACCCCAATTTTTGGGATGATGAGACGATTATTCCCAAATCCTGGACTGATTATACGAATAATCCTCTATATGGTAAATTAGTCCAGAAGCTGATACCACAGGTGCGGGAATTTGTCCAACAAAAGCTACCTAGTTATATGGTTCCCCAGGCTTTTGTTTTGCTTAA
>NZ_JASJFG010000972.1:0-3844 GCF_030065375.1 Microcystis sp. M49636_WE2
CGAGCGGCGGTATGTTGAGCTTATTTCCCCTTTTACTTTTTACTTGGTATAAATCGTGCAGGTTTTCATTTATCATACTCCCGAACTTACCCCCGTCCATACTCTACCCGATTGCGCCGTCGTTATCGATGTTTTAAGAGCGACAACCACGATCGCCACTGCCCTCAATGCCGGTGCAGAAGCAGTGCAAACCTTCAGCGATCTGAAAACCCTGATGCAGGTGAGCGATACCTGGCAACCAGAAAAACGTCTCCGGGCAGGAGAAAGAGGCGGAGCGAAAGTGGAAGGCTGCGATCTGGGCAATTCTCCCCTCGATTGTACCCCTGATTTAATGAAAGGTCGTCGTCTGTTTATCAGCACCACTAACGGCACTCGCGCTCTGCAAAGGGTGGAAGAATCCCCAATCGTGATCACTGCGGCCATGATCAATCGGCAAGCTGCGGTTAATTACTTATTGGATAAGCAGCCCGATACCGTCTGGATTGTTGGCTCTGGTTGGGAAGGGGGTTATTCTCTGGAAGATACGGCCTGTGCTGGAGCGATCGCCGATGCGCTACAAGAACAATCGGGGCAAATGGCGATCGGTAATGATGAGGTGATCGCCTCGATCGCTCTTTATCGTCAATGGCAAAATGATCTTTTAGGAATGTTCCACAGTTGTAGTCACGGTCAGCGCCTCTTGCGTCTCCACTGTCAAGAAGATTTAAAATACTGCGCTAATATTGACTCTCTTGATGTTTTACCGATCCAAAAAGAACCGAGCATTTTAGTCAAACTTTAGACATTACCCCCCCAGAGAAAGGGTCATCAGTGCCGGTAGGAGTATCGATCCTAGCCGGATTCCTTTATTTAGGGTCTGCTGAATAAATCTAAAAACCTTGTTGGATAAAACTTTTAGACCTTTTTGAAATCCAAAAGTGCCTCGTCTGGGAGTGATCAGGGGGAAAATCCCTGGACTTTTTCCCTGAAAATTAGGTAATTGAGCAGATGAAAATCGGTAAAACCCCACACCCCACACCCCACACCCTACCCCCACCGAAAAACTTTTTGCCGCAAACCCTATTTATAGTTTGCCAACCATGACTATCGATTCTTTACTGCAACCTTTTCAGCGTTTTGGTGTCAATCTCGGTTTAGAAAGAATAAAAAATCTGCTGGAGATTTTAGGCAATCCCCAAGATAAAATTCCGATTATTCATGTCACGGGAACTAATGGCAAAGGTTCGGTTTGTGCCTATCTATCCTCCATTCTCAGCACTGCCGGTTACAAAGTCGGACGTTATATTTCTCCCCATTTAATTGATTGGACAGAAAGAATCTCTATTAATGGCGAAAATATTGAAACCGCAACTTTAGAAAACCTGCTTAAAGATATACAATCGCTTATCGATCCCCAGCAGGAAAGTCCTACTCAATTTGAGGTAATTACTGCCGCTGCTTGGCTGTATTTTACCCGGGAAAAGGTGGATATTGCCGTGATGGAAGTGGGTTTAGGAGGAAGATTAGATGCGACTAATGTTTGCGCTCAACCTTTGGTTACTGTCATCACTTCTATCAGTCGGGAACATTGGCAAAATTTAGGGCCGACGGTTGCCGATATTGCCGGGGAGAAAGCGGGGATATTAAAAGCGAATTGTCCCGCAGTTATCGGACAATTACCGGAATCAGCGCAGGGGGTAGTTAGGGAGAGAATCAAGCTGTTAAATTGTCCGACGGTATGGGTAGAAGCTGCCGAAAAAATTGCCGATAATCGTGCTAAATATCAAGGGTTAGAATATCCTTTATCCTTAGCGGGAGATTTTCAATTAACTAATTCAGCTATAGCGATCGCTGTTGTTAATATTTTACGTCACCAAGGTTGGCAAATTAGCGATGAAGTCGTGCAAGAAGGAATGGCAAAAACTCGCTGGTTAGGACGTTTACAAACCGTTAGTTGGTGTCAGCGAGAAATTTTAATAGATGGCGCTCATAATCCCGCTGCTGCTATTGGTTTAAGGCAGTATGTAGATAGTTTAAAGGCTCCAAAAATTATCTGGGTGATGGGTATTTTATCGACTAAAGATCATCGAGAAATATTCCAAGCTTTATTAAGAAAAGGCGATAGTTTATATTTAGTTCCTGTCCCAGATCATAGCAGTGCCAATCCTGAAACCTTAGCGGAATTAGCGGCTTCAATTTGTCCAGAATTATCTCACCTAGAGACTTGTTCCGATGTATTTTTAGGACTAAAAAAAGCAATCCAAGAATCTGCCGATAGTCAGATAATTCTCTGTGGATCGCTTTATCTAGTCGGTTACTTTTTAGGGAGTTTGCTTCAGGGAAAATAAAACATCAATTTTACTGGTGGTTTTATCAGGCATAGTGGCAGTAATTCCGATCCCGCGTACCGATTCTAAAAAGGCCTTTGCTTCTGGGGTTAATTCCCCGGCAGGAAGATTATTAATTCCCCCTGCTTTAGCGATAATTTGCTCCACATCGATGAAAAAATAACCGAGATTATTTTTAGGCAAATTTGCGATCGATGCTTGAAAATTCTCACTTTTGCTAATCGGTTGATTCGGTTGCGGTTGATAGGGAATTCCGACGGTCATTTTTAGGGTATCATTATTAGGCCAAGCATAGGTTAAAATAGCTTGTTCTTCCGCTTTCCATTCAGTCACATCTTGGCCAGAAATTTGACTGTTTTTTATGGTGATAAAGGGAACAGTTTTCACCAATTCATTTAACTTATCGAGGGTAGTTTTTGCCGCTTTATGATCGCCGGTTTGCCAGATCATCATTCCCCCAAAACCTAACCCTCCCACTGCTTGCTGGTTGGGGATAATTCCGAAGGCAAATTCTCGATCCATCCAGTTAAAAACTTCTTTATCCGCGTCAAGGGTTGCCATCTGAAAATTCTCACGGATCTGACGCAGAAAAACTTGTAATTCTGGGTTAGTTTGGGACTGTTTTTCTGCTTCTTCCCATCCCTGTTTAAGATTATTCCCACTCCAGAGTGCGATGGTATCTCCGGGTAAATAATTTAAAACTTGATTTCTGCTAGGGGAAGGTAGGTTAGAAATAGTTTCAGGAGCAAGTTTAGCCACCATTTGTAATTGTAATCCCGTATCGGTGACACCCACTCCTGCGACAATATCTTGAATTTTTGCTAATTCTTGCCGACTTTGGGGGGATAAATTAGCATCTGGTCCCAAGATTTTGGCATAATCATCAATATAAATTGTTGCTAGGGTATTGGGTAGGTTGAGGGATTGGGAAAGCAGTTTTCTCACTTCCGGTTTACTGCTAAAAGATGGCTGTCCTTGATAGGTATCGATCGCCGCTTCTAACACCTTTTTATCGTAGGATATCAACAAAAAATCGCCAGTAACAGCAGTATAAATAGTGGTGTTATCCTGCCAATCTATAGCAGTAATTTTAACACCTTTGTAGTCACTGGTGCTAGTTTTGCGATTAACTTGTTGTCCTAGTTTTTTCTGGAATTCCGACGCTTTAATTTTATCTTTGATGCCGATAACCGTTAATAATTCCGATTGTCCGGGGGTAGCTGCGGGAAGGAAAGCAAAGCTAATACTACCGATCCAAGGTTCGATATCCCGTTGATAATCAATCTTATCGGTGAAGATATTTTTTTGTAATTCTTCTAGTCCTTGACTAACCGCAGTTCGCGATTCTGGTGTACCATATTTAGCTAACACTGACCAAGCTTTTGCATCCGTGGAGACAAAACTACTAGCAAAGGCAGTTTCTGGGATAACTTTTGCCGATTCTAAGGGGGTGAATCTTTGCCAAGGAAGTTGTCCTCGTAGATAAAGATAGACACCTCCTGCGGTTACTGCTGTTA